>JAUYMQ010000048.1 GCA_030698575.1 Deltaproteobacteria bacterium | reverse complement strand
CCTCGCAGAGGGTGCCGAAGCAATCCCCCAGGCAGCGCCACGAACAGGGAGATTGCTTCGTCGCTTCGCTCCTCGCAATGACATGCGGCGGGCCCGCCCCCCAGACGCGAAGGCCCCCGCGCGTGGCGCGGGGGCCTCTCGAGCCGCCGGGCTCCGGGCCCGGCCGCCGTTCGAATCGGCCTCTAGTAGCCGTACTGCTGCTGGTACTGCTGCTGCTGTTGCTGCTGTTCCTTCTCGACGTCGTTCTTTTCCATCTCGCGTCCGACGACGCCTCCCAGCACCGCGCCGGTGGCGCCTCCGATGAGCGCGCCCTTTCCCTTGTTGTCACTCTGATGGCCGATCACCGCGCCGGTTGCCGCCCCTGCGGCCCCGCCTATCAGCGCGCCGGTCTCGGTCTTGCCCCAGCCGGGCCGTCCCATGACGCCGACGCCATCGTTGCTCTCGCAGGCCGCCAGCGGCGCTGCGAGCGCAAATGACAGCAAGAGCGCCGGGAGCCTGGTCTTTACTCGATTAAGCATTCAATTTCCTCCGTTCCCGCAATAACGAGACGTCGCGAGCCCGGGAACGAGCGCCGCGCGCCACGCCGCCAGATGCGCGGGGGAATCCGAACGGCGCAGGGCTCAGGATACCCCCCTCGGGAGGCTGATCAAGAGAAACGTCCGGGCGGCCGAATTATTCAAGCCGGGGTGTGCTCGGATGGCGCTTGTGATCAGCTGTCTGACCCGCGCCAATGCGCATGAATCAATCAGGCCCAATGCGGCCGGAGGTCCGGAATCGGCCTGTTCACCCTGCCTCCAGGGATCCTGAAAAACATATCTGTTTCAGTGCTTTGCTGGATGATGTGAAGACTATGTCGAGGAGGTGGCAGGTCCGCGCGCGTCCTCCTTCCCACTACCGGGACAGCCGGGGCGCTCCCGATCCGCCGAAGGATTCCGGTATACTGCGAGGCGCGCCGGCGCCGTCATCGGCGGGAGGCGTAGGGGAGGGGCGATGAGCTTCGACGTAATCAAGAAGGCGAGGGTGGGCGATCTCGAGATTGCCTATCGCGAG
This sequence comes from Deltaproteobacteria bacterium, assembly GCA_030698575.1. Classification (GTDB taxonomy): domain Bacteria; phylum JAUYMQ01; class JAUYMQ01; order JAUYMQ01; family JAUYMQ01; genus JAUYMQ01. The sequence goes on along the minus strand of JAUYMQ010000048.1, from coordinate 6,295 downwards.
GTGGGAAGCGGAGAGCCGATCCTCTTTGTGCATGGCTGGCCGCTCTCCTCGCTCACCTGGCGAAAGGTCGTGCCCGAGCTCGCGCGCGAACGGCGATGCATCGCGCTCGATCTGCTGGGCGCGGGAGAGAGCACGCATGATCCCGATCGGGATCACAGCATCCCGGCGCAGGCGAAAGTCGTCGCAGGCTTCATGGATGCGCTCGATCTCCGGCAAGCGACCCTCGTGGGGCACGACTCCGGGGGGTCGATCGTCCGAACCTACACGGTGGCCCATCCCGAGCGGGTCTCGCGCCTCGTGCTGGCCGACACGGAGGTCCCGGAGCGCCAGTCCCTCCTCGTGAATTCACTGAAAACGATCAGCCGGTTGCCCGGTGCAAAGAGCATCATGGGGATGACGTTCTCCAGCCGCGCTCTCGCGAAGAGCCCGCTTGGCTTCGGGCTCTGCTTTTCGCATCTGAATACCTTCGACTTCGACGAGTTCTTCCGCATCCTGGTGGCGCCCAATGCGGCCTCAGACGTGAAGATCCGATCGAGTCTCAGGTTCATGAGGGACTTCGCGTGGAAGGACGTCGACGAACCGGCCGCCAAATATGCGGAGCTGAAGATGCCCAAGTACGTGCTGTGGGGCGAGGACGACAAGTTCTTCTCTCTCGAACAGGGATGGCGCCTGCGGGAGCTGCTGCCTGCACCCACGCGTTTCGACATCATCCCCGGCTGCGGCCTTTTCATCCACGAGGAGAAGCCTTCCGCCTACACGAGCGCGGTGGGTTCTTTTCTGAAGTACAGCTCGCTCTCCTGAGCCGGAGGGGCGCCGGTGGCCGAGGCCGTGCAGATCGACGAGACCGACAAGGCGATTCTGGGTTACGTGGCGAACGAGGAGCCCTGGCACGTCGTCTGTGGTGTGTTCTGCCAGCACTTCGACGAGCCGGCGGAATTCGTAGCGACGCTTTTCCGGCTGCGTGAGCTGGGCCTGATCGAGATCACGGCCGTCGCGGGCAGCCCCGAGCCTACCCTCAACCGGCTGCTGGCGGACGGCAAGGCGAACCACTGGCACGAGCAGACCGAATGGCGCGACGGGGCGATCTGGACTCTGCGGGCGACGGATCAGGGATTTGCCTGCGCTTCCGAGGGAACTGCGGGCGGAAACGCCTGAGCCGGCGTTGACGGTGGAGATCCCGGGTGCACGGGGCGCCCGTCAGACCATGTCGGGCGGAGTCACCTGCTTGATCCAGGCATTGTAGTCGTCGCCGTAGCCGATTTCGTTCTGCCGCCTTCGAACCCGTTCTCGGATCGACGACAGCGTGGCCGCAGGCAGGGGCGGGCGCCCGGTAATTTCGCGCGCGATCACTTCGGCCGTCTCGCGTGCCGCCTCCCTCGCAGGCGCCGCCATCGCTTCCTCTCCCGCGTGCCCCGCGCTGTCGAGACCCAGGAAGCGCTCGATCACGTGGGCGGCAATCACTGCCCCGTGTTTCCGCGACGCGACGATGTTCCCCTTTCCGGTGACGACGTTTCCCGCGCTGAAAACGTGCTCGTAGTTCTCGAAGCGGCCGAGCTTCCAGTCAGTAAAGCAGTAGAGCTCACCCTTCATCGGAATGCTTCCCAGCGGTTCCGGGACGCTTCCGATGGAGCTCACCACCATCGATCCGCGCGCCTCGACAGTCTCTCCCGGAACCTCGACGATCTTCCCGTCCTGGATGCGCGTCCGCTGAAAGACGAGCCCCACGAGGCGGTTGCCTTCCACGACGACATCCTTCGGGGCCAGCTGCGCACATACCTTGAAGAGATACTTGCGCATCGCCTTCTCGAGGATCTTCCTCCGGCCCTGGGCCACCTTGGCCAGCCTCGCCGCGTCGGCCCCGGGCGGCGCCTCGACCAGCGGCATGTCCTCCTCGCGGCGGCGGTAGTAGAGGGTGCACCCCTGTAGCCCGAGCGCCTCCCACGCGAGCCCGTGTTTGGCCAGCACGTCCGGAATTCCCTCGACCTCGAGCGTCAGCACCTCTTCCTCGATCCCGCGGGCGGCCAGCGCCTGCCGCGTGGTTTCGATCTGAAGCGCCTTGACGACGTCGATGGAGGCCAGCCCGCCGCCCACGACGATCGCGTCGTCGAGGATCTCGAAGACGGGACCGTCGTAGCCCTTTTCGACGGAGTGGTTGAACCAGTAGATGAAAGGGTTCTGGTAGACGAGCCCCCGGCCCACGTAGGCGTCCACGCCGGGTACGGCCAGCGGACGGTCACGCCAGGCTCCCACCGCGAGAATCACGCCCGTGAAGCCCCAGCCCTTGACCAGCTCCTCGAAGGGGATGTCGCGGCCGATCTTCGTCCGGGGAACGAAGTGGACGCCGGGGAGGGAGAGTTTCTGATCGATGAGCCGGTATTCTTTCTTTCTGAGCTCCACGTGCCAGCGGGGCAGGCCGTCCTCGATCTTGCCGTAGGGGCGGTCGTTCTGCTCGAAGACCACGGTTTCGACGCCCCGCCGGGCCAGGCTGCCTGCAACTTCGGCGCCCGCCGTCGCCCCACCGATGATCGCAACAGCGTGGCGCGCGTCACCGCTAACCGCCATCTGAGGAGCCTCCTGGGCGGGGGGGCGTCGCCGGGAAGAGCCCGCCGGCAACTTTCCGATCGGCCGCCCTTCCGGCTACAAAAGATGAAAGGTTGTCGAGGAGGATGTAGACCACCGGCACCGCCAGGAGCGAGATCAGGGCGGAGAAGAAGAGTCCGCCGATGACCGCGACACCCATCGGGGCGCGGCTCTCGCCGCCGGCGCCCAGACCAAGGGCGATGGGGAGGGTGCCGAAGATCGTCGACACCGTCGTCATGAGAATGGGGCGGAACCGCAGCCTGCAGGCCTCGACAGTCGCGTCGATGAGCGAGCTTCCCTGCGTGCGAAGCTGGTTGGCGAATTCAACGATCAGAATGGCGTTCTTCGTAACGAGACCGGTGAGCATCACCAGGCCGATCTCGCTGAACAGGTTCAGCGTATTTCCAGTCACTATCAGTCCGACGAAGGCGCCCGTCACGGCCAGAGGGACGGTGAACAGGATTGTGAGGGGGTGAAGGAAGCTTTCAAACTGGGCCGAGAGCGTCAGGTAGATGACTATGATCGAAAGGAGAAAGGCGAAGTAGAGGGCGTTGGCCGATTCCTTGAACTCCCGGGATTGTCCCGCCAGCGCCGTCGAGAAGCCGGGCCGGAGGTGCTTGTCGGCGATGGCCTGGAGTTGGTCGAGGATGCCTCCAAGCGCGAAGCCCGGCGCAACGCTTCCCGTGATCTTGGCCGCGCGCTGGCGCTGGTAGTGATTGAGCTGGCGGGGGGCGACACTCTCCTTGACCTTCAGGAGGCTCGAGAGCTGCACCACCTGGCCGCCGGCGCCGCGCACGTAGAGACGCTCGAGATCGGAGGGCGTGACGCGATCAAAGTCCCGGAGCTGGACCTTCACCTCGTATTGTTTGGCGCCCCGCTTGAAATCGGAGAGATGTTCGCCCCCGAGCAGGATCTGGAGCGTCGTCGCAACGTCGCGCACGGAAACGCCGAGGTCGCTCGCGCGATTCCGATCAATCTCCACCTCGAGCTCGGGCTTGTTTAGCTTGAGATCGGAATCGACGTTGATGAGCCCTGGAATCCCGAACGCCTCCCCGAGGACGGCCCCGTTAATCTGGGCCAGTTCGCTCAGGTTCGGCCCCTGGATCACGAACTCGACCGGCTGAGACAGAAAGCTCTGTCCCAGCGACGGCGGGTTGATGGGAAAGGCGAGCATGCCCGGGATGCCCATCATCATCGGGAAAAGTTCCTGCACGATTTGCTGGCTCGATCGCTCGCGCTGGTCACGGGGCTTGAGCATGGCGAACATCGCGCCGGAGTTCACTTCCCCCGGCGTGTTCAGGCCCAGGGCGATCACACTGAACAGCTTGTCGATCTCCGGCTGGGCCTGCATGACGGCCTCTGCCTGATGCATGTAGCGGTTGGTGTATTCGAGGGTTGATCCCTCGGGCGCCTGGGCGAAGACGAAGAGCGAGCCGCTATCCGCCGACGGGATGAACTCCCGCGGGATCACCCTGACGAGAAAGACAGCGAGGCCGATCCAGATTCCGGCGACGGTCATCATCAGCGCGGGGTGTGAAACTGCCCTGCGAAGGAGCCGCTGGTAGGCGTCGGCCGTCGCCACGAAACCCCGCTCGAGTCCCGTGTAGAACCGGCCGTGTCGCGCACTTTTCTTGAGGATCCGCGCGGAGAGCGCGGGAGACAGAGTCAGGGCCACGAAGGTGGAGATGATCACCGCCACGGAGAGAGTCACCCCGAACTCGCGAAACAATCGCCCCGTGGTCCCAGTCATGAAGGCCAGCGGTGTAAACACAGCAACGAGCGCCACGGTCGTGGCAATGACGGCGAACCCGATCTCGCGCATTCCGTCGAGGGCCGCCTTCATGGGGTGCTGCCCCGCCTCGACTCGCCGGTAGATGTTCTCGAGGACAATGATGGCATCGTCCACCACCAGGCCGATGGACAGGGTCAGGCCCAGGAGCGTGATGATGTTGATCGTATAGTCGAGGGCGTAAAGCATCGTGAAGGTGCCGATGACCGACACCGGGATCGTGATGGCGGGGATGAGCGTGCCGCGCAGCGTGCGCAGGAAGAGGAAGATGACCAGGATAACGAGGAACCCCGCCAGCAGGAGCGTGTTCTTGACCTCCCTGATCGAGTCCTCGATGAAAATAGAGGAATCGAAGGCGACGACCATTTCGAGGCCGGTAGGGAGGATGCTTCGGGTTTGCTCCACGGCCTTCTTGACGTTCTTCGCCACCTCGATGCTGTTGGCCTTCGACTGCTTCACCACGCCGAGGCCGACGGCGGGCTTCCCGTTGAAGCGCACGAGATTGCGGTCGTCCTCCGCGCCCAGCTCCGCGTTCCCCACGTCGCGAATCCGGATGGGTTGCCCATCGCGGTTCGCAATGATCATCGCATTGAACTCTTCGGCGCTGCGCATTTCGCCCAGGGTCCTGACGGTGAATTCGCGATCGATCCCTTCGATGCGGCCCGACGGAATGTCAACGTTCTCGCGCCGGAGCGCTTCCGAGACATCCGCCACCGTCAGCTGATAGGCCGCCAGCTTCTCCGCGTCGATCCAGAGCCGCATGGCGTACTTCCGTTCCCCCCCGATGATGATGGAGGAAACGCCGGGGAGGATCTCGAGCCGCTCCTTGACCACGTTGTCCGCGTAGTCGGTGAGATCAAGCGCTGTGTAGCGCGCCCCCGAGAGGCCGATCCACATGATGGGGCTCGCGTCGGCGTCCTGCTTGGCGATGATGGGTTCTTCGATACTGTTCGGAAGCTGGTTGCGCGTCCGAAGGACGCGATCGCGCACGTCCTGCGCCGCCACGTCCACGTCGCGATCGAGGGTGAACTCGACCGTGATCGTCGAGACCTGCTCGCGAGACTGCGAGACGAGCGTGCGGATTCCCTCGATGCCGTTGATCTGCTCCTCGAGCGGTTCGGTCACCTCGGTCTCGACCACGCGGGGGTTGGCGCCCGGATAGATGGTCGTGACGGAGACGATGGGCGGATCGACGTCGGGGTACTGTCGGACGGGGAGGCGGAAGAGGGCGATCATTCCGAAGAGCACGATGATGATGCTCATGACCGAGGCGAGAACCGGTCTCCGGATGGCTGTCTCGGAGAGCTTCACGCGCTATCCCCCGGCTTCGCGTCGGTGCCTTCGCCTGCGGCCGGAGCTTTGCCGGGCGGCGGAGTGCCGAAGGGCATGACCTTGCTGCCCGGCCCGATCTTCTGGTGGCCCGAGACCACGACAGTGTCACCACCAGCGAGCCCCTGCGCGATCTCCACCACGCCGGCCTCGCGGATCCCGGTCTGGACGGGAATGAGTTCGACCGTCGAGTCGGGCTTCACACGAAAGACGAACTGCTGATCCCCCTGCGGTACGAGCGACTGCTCCGGGACGGTGATGGCCTCATCCCTCTCCTCGATGACCAATCGCGTGTTGGCGAACATCCCAGCCCGAAGGACGAGCTCCGGGTTGGGAACAAGAGCCTTGACGGTAACGGAGCGGCTGGCCGCGCTCACGCGAGGATCGATGAAATAGACCGTTCCCTTGAAGTCCCTGCCCGGGAAAGCCACGACCTTCAGCTTCACCGGCTGCCCGGTCCGGACGCCGGGAAGGTAGCGCTCCGGAACCTCGAAGTTGAGAGTGAGCGGGTTGATGAGCTCGAAATTGGCCAGATCGTCACCGGGCTCGATGACGGCGCCCGGGCTCACGCGCCGCCTCCCTATGGTGCCGGAGAAG
>JAUYMQ010000046.1 GCA_030698575.1 Deltaproteobacteria bacterium | reverse complement strand
GATGATCGGGCCGCCAGGAGGGCTTGTAGGCCGCAAGCTCCTTTTCGATCTGGGCCTCGAAATTTGTATCCACCGTGTGTCGCTCCTGACTGGGGAGGCGGGGCGGGGGTGCGCCCGTGCGGGGACGGTTCAGACTATGCGCCCGGCCAACGGGTGTCAAATTTCCCGTCGGAAGAGGACTGCGCATGTCATTGCGAGGAGGGCCACAGGCTCGACGAAGCAATCTCCTGCGCGTTCGGCACCTTTGCCCTTCGCAGCAGGTTGAAGGGGCATTAGCGAGGGGGATTGCTTCGTCGCTTCGCTCCTCGCAATGACATGCGGGAGGCTATTTCCCGTTGCGATCGGCGCGGCGGTTACTGCGGGCTCCCGCGGGGCGCGAGCCGCGAAGGCGCTTCTTCGGCGGAGGCTTTCGCTGAAGGGAGGCCTCGTAGGCGGTGCGCGCCCACGCGGCAAGCGGCCTCGGGATCTGCCGGCGAGAGGGTGGGAAGCTCACCCAGTCGCCGGGCGCGCCCGGTGTCCAGGGGTTCCACAACTTGGTGCCGCGGACGCGCAGCGCTTTCTCGAGATGATCCTTCCCGACGCGCAGCACGATGGAATCGTCCATCTCGAGGAAAAAGAGCCGGCCGTTGCCGAGCAGCACATTGCAGCCGAACATGTACTTGCGTGAAACGAACGGCCAGGTCGCGGCTACCTCCAGCAGCGCCGACGCGGGGCGTTGACTTGCCTTCCTGCCCTTCGCGGCGCGGGATTTCGAGGAGGATTTCCGGGGCGGTTTCGACTTCGTATCGATTGTTTTCTGTGCGGCCATGGGCGGGGTCCGGCGGGAGGGCGGTCTAGAAGTTGTCCTTCATCTCGCGCACGCGGGCGAAGACGCTCACCTGATCACGGGCGTCGGGATGCTTCCCGCGCACCATCGCCTGGATCTCGGGGCTGGCCGAGCGCATGAAGGGGTTCACGGCCTTCTCGAGGCCGATCGTCGAGGGGATCGACGGATTGCCCGCCTTGCGCTTGGCCTGAACCTCCGCGAGGGCCTTGCGGGCCGCCTCGTTGCCAGGCTCGACGTGCAGCGCGAACTCGAGGTTCTTGGCGGTGTACTCGTGGCCGCAGTAGACGCGGGTGTCGTCCGGCAGGCCGCCGAGCTTCTTCTCGAGCGACTCCAGCATCATTTCGGGCGTCCCTTCGAAGAGCCGCCCGCAGCCGGCGAAGAAGAGCGTGTCGCCGGTGAACACGTGCCCGTCGAAGGCGTAGGCGACGTGCCCGAGCGTGTGGCCGGGAATGTGCAGGACCCGCGCCTGGGCCGAGCCGACCTTCACGGTGTCGCCGTGCACGACCGGATTGGTGAGGCCGGGCAGCCTCCCCTCGTCCTTCGCGCCGCCGTAGACCGGCACACCCAGCTCCCCGGCGAGCTCTTCGTTCCCCCCAACGTGATCGAAATGATGGTGCGTCGAAAGGATAGCGCCCACCTCGACCTTCTCGCGCGCGATGGCTTCGCGCACGGGACCGGCCTCGGAGGCGTCGACCACAGCCGCGGCCCCCGTCGCTTCATCGACGAGGAGGTAGGCGTAGTTGTCGCTCAGGCAGGGGATAGGGATGACTTTCATGCCAGCTCGATTTCGCCACTCTCCGGTCTCACGCGGACTACTTTTTGGGCTTCTCGGGTGCGGACTCGGGCACCGGCATCTCGACGGATCGCACCGATGCGTTGCCCTCGTCGGGGGTCATCGCGACCGAGGCGTTGTCGTGGATGTAGACCCACTTGCCGTCGCGCTTGGCGACGATCTCACTGTACCGCCCCTCCATCGTGGCAGCCGGTCCTATCGAGGGATCGGTTACGACCTTGAAGGTGCCCCAGCCGATGACCGCGTCACCCAGCGCCGCGTACTTCTGTCCGCGGAAGGACATGCTCTTCACATTCGTCCCGTCGAAAAACTCCTGGAAATTCTTCCGGATACCGTCCGGCCCCGTAATGATGGGACCTCCGATCGGAACCAGAACGACAGCGGGGTCGTTCCAGTAGAGTTCCATGAGCGCTTCCACGTTTTCTTCGGAGAAGGCCTGCTGGAACTTGGAGTCGACTTTCTTCGCCTGCTTGATCATGTCCTTCTCATCGGGGCCGCAACCGGCGGCCATCAGGAACGCCAGGGCGATCACAAGCGTGCCGAAGAGCCGGGCAGGGGCCATGCGCCGGGATGTCTCGATCATGGGTATCGCTCCTTCGAGGCCAGAACCTTGGGTTAATTGGAAGAAAGGGGCTCGCCCTGCACGCGCCTGTGTCACCCCTGATGGAATTTCAGGAGATCCGGGCCGGGGGCGCAGCGAGGTAGGCAGACTAAACCAAAGGCCTTCCCGGCCGCAAGCGAGGGGGAATCGCGTGGCGCAAGGGATGCCGATAACGCCAGGCGTCATGCTTCAAACGGCAGGCTGCAAGCGGCGTGATTTGGAGGGTGAGAACACAAAAGGAAACCGCCCAGCGACTTTCGCCGGGCGGTTGCCTGGTCGTGTGACCGGCTTCGAGCCCTAGCAACCCGAGGCCGGTTTCGCGCAACGGAGATGGCAACCTGGAACTTTCATCGAAATTCCCTGTCCGGAGGGGCGGAAGTGGTTGTCACCGGCCAGAGTATTCTCGTTTTCCCGGTTGCCTCCCCCGAAGTGTCGGAGGTGGTCCCACCCGCGACGCTCCCAGGGGGTCCGGGGCGCCGCGGGCAATCAGCCAACACGATCCCATGAGAAAGCAAGTGCCGTGCCAGTTTCGTGCGTGCAGTCGAAATCGCCCGGACTGAATCGTAATCAATCTCCGGCCTCCCCCCGCATGTCATTGCGAGCAGCCCCCGCGCATGTCATTGCGAGGAGCGAAGCGACGAAGCAATCCCCCGGCAGCCCGCACGCCGCCAATGGCCTGCGCTGAATGCGCTTCATTGGCATGGGTCATGCGTGGCCGGCGGAAGGGCGCGATGATAGAATTGTGCGCGGGCGGCCCTTTGCGAGGAGAAATCTGGATGCTGAAGCTCTATTCGATTGCCCTCTCACCCTGGGCGCGCAAGGCACGGATCGCGCTCTACGAGAAGGGCCTGACCTTCGAGAAAATCTCAATTCCCAGCAAGCCCGACGGAACGATGGACAAACCCGCCGAGTTTCTTGCCGCCAATCCTCGCGGCAAGGTTCCCACACTCATCGACGACGACACGGTGGTCTACGAGTCGAGCCTCGTGCTCGAGTACCTGGATGAGGCCTACCCCGAAACGCCGCTCTACCCGAAGGACGTCAAGGCGAAGGCGCGCTGCCGGCAGCTCGTCGACGCCGGCGATCAGGATCTCGGGGGGCCGATG
>JAUYMQ010000045.1 GCA_030698575.1 Deltaproteobacteria bacterium | reverse complement strand
CGAGAAGGGGATGGCGAAGGCCCTCCAGAAGCTCGAAAAAGCACTCGCCAAGATGGACATTGCGGAACTCGCCGTGGCGCAGGCGCAGGCCAGCGGCATGGGCGGCGCCGAGGAGAAGGAGAACATCAACGGCGGGAAGCCGAGCGAGGGAATCGACCCCGGCTTCAAGGGCACCTTCGTCTTCGGCATCACCGGAACCGACCTCGACATGCTGAACATCAACAGCTTCCTCGCCCTCCTCTCGGAAGGAAAGAGCAACGAGGCTGGCTCCGAGGGCTTCATCGTCCGGTTCCAGGGCGTGGGGACGAACGGTGAGGGCAGCGACTACGCTCCGCCGGACGGCGAATTCCCGCCCCAGAACATTCCCGAGCCCGCCACGCTGCTTCTGCTCGGCACGGGCCTGGCGCACCTTGCGGGCTTCGGGCGGAAGCGGCTGCGGAAGGCCTGACAAGAAAAGTATCGGGATCACCCCACCACGGGAGGGTGTCCCGGCAGAGATCACTCGCAAGGCTTCGTTCAGGGGCTCCGTCGAAGGACGGGGCCCCTGGTCGTTGGGGCGTCAGGCAGGAACTGGTGGAGGAAGAGGCCGCCGGGAAGCTCCAGGAAATCCATCCGGAGAGGCTGCCCGATGCGCAAATCATCGTAAGGGGCGTCGATGCGACTCAGCACGCGCCCGCACCCCTCCTCGAGATCGACGAGCCCGATCAGATCGGGTTTCGGGCAGAAGAGCGCCTGATAGTTCTGCGAGAAGGCGTGCAGCGAGCCCCGTCCCGAGAGATCGACCCATTCCATCCGCCGCGCCCCCGCGACGCGTCCCTCGCAGAGCAGGCGGGACAGGCCGGGCGGGGCGGGAAGGAAAGCGCGCTGCACTCCGCGCATCGAGTCGTGCAGAAACGTCGCTCCCGGAGGCGCGCGTAGAAGGCGCGCGCATTATATGCCGCCTCCCACTCGGAATGGCAATCCGGAGGCGTAAAGCTGCCGCCTTGACTCTCCGTGCATTTTGGATCAAGCCTTGCCAGGAGCAGGAAGAACGGCGGGAGGAACAACATGGCGCTCGATGTCTCGAAACCCGTTCGGGTGGCCGCCGTCCAGATGGACGGCCGTGTCGCCGACATCCCCTACAACCTGGAGCAGGCCGAGAAGCTCGCCGGTGAGGCCCTCGAGCGCGGGGCGCGGATCGTTGGCCTTCCGGAGTTCTTCACGACACCCGTTTCCTTCGACGCGCGGCTCTCACGGTGCGCCCTGCCGCCGGAGAACGCAGCCCTCGAGATGATGAAGCGGCTCGCCCGGGCCCACGGCGCTTACATCGGCGGCTCGATGCTCATGCGCAAGGGCGCGGATGTCTTCAATACGTACTGCTTCGTCCAGCCGGATGGCGCCGTCTTCACGCACGACAAGGACATCCCCACGATGTGGGAGAACGCTTTCTACGTCGGCGGGTCGGACGACGGCGTGATGGATACCGAGATTGGCCGGCTCGGCGCCGCGGTCTGCTGGGAGCTGGTCCGGACGCAAACCGTCGAAAGGCTTCGCGGAAAGATTCGACTCGCCATGACCGGCAGCAACTGGTGGACGGGGCCGGTGAACTGGCCGCTGCTGCCGAGGCTGCTGGGCGGCGTCGAGCGAGCCAATCGCGAGTTTGCCGCCGAGGCGCCCATCCGCTTCGCGCGGCTTCTGGGAGTTCCCGTGATCCACGCGGGCCAGGCGGGTCGGTTCAAGGGGCAATTTCCTCTCTTCCCGGGCCTCAATCTTTCCCTGCCTTACGTGGCCCGGTTCCTGGGGGAGACGAAGATCGTCGACGGGCGAGGACGCGTCGTCGCGAGGCGAGAGCAGGACGAGGGTGCGGGACTGGCCCTCGGCGAGGTGATGCTCGAGGCGGTGGAACCGTCCGACCAAGTCGATCCGGGATCGTTCTGGATTCCGGACCTCACCCGCTTTCACATCGCCTACTGGCATCATCAAAATGCCTGCGGAAAGATTTACTACCGGAACCATCACTCACCCGTCTGACGACCCGGACCAATCAGGTCCAGGCGACGGGCCCGGGGTAAGTCCAGGAGGATGAAGCCATGGCAGCCAGCATCGCCCTCATCACGGGCGCATCCAGCGGCATCGGCGCCGAGTTCGCCCGGCAGCTTGCGCCGGAGTGCAGCGATCTCGTACTCGTCGCGCGAAGGCGGGAACGCCTCGATGCGCTCGCGGGAGATCTGGAAAAGGAATTCTCGGTCCGGCCTCACGTGATCGCGAAGGACCTGAGCCGGGAAGGCGCCTCCGCTGAGGTTTTCGCGGAGACCGGGTACTGAAAGAAATATGCCTCAACATCTCGAACCTCGTGGCCCTCTGCCATCTCTACCTCCCGGGCATGACGAGCCGCGGACGCGGGCACATCGTGAACCTCGGCTCGGTCGGTTCCTTCGTGCCGGTGCCCTACATGGCCACCTATGGCGCGACCAAGGCCTTCGTCCTGAGCTTCTCGGAGGCGCGCTCGCGACGGAGGTCGCGAAGAAGGGCGTGCGTGTGCTGGCGCTTTGCCCGGGCGCCACGAGGACGGAGTTCCAGGAAGTTGCGGGCGTGAGCGATAACGTTCCCGAGATGAGCTACATGAGCGCCGGGGAGGTCGTCCGACAGGCGATCGCGGCCGCCAAGCAGGGGAAGCGCGCGCACGTTCCGGGGATCATGAACAAGGCCTCCACCGGCGTGGCACGCATCCTGCCACTCAGCGTCGCCGCGGGCATCGCGGGCGCGATGTTCCAGCCCAAGGGCACCTGAGCGGGCCGCGCTTGCACGCAAGCGTATTCATTAGGGAGGTCGTCATGGCTTTTCCCCGCTGGACGGAAGAACACCGCTCCTTCCGCGAGACCGTGCGGCGGTTCACCAAAGACGAGATCCGCCCCTTCGCCGAGCAATGGCAGGCCGAGGGCTACTTCCCCGACGAGATCTTCGGCAAGGCGGGCGCCCTCGGGCTTCTCGGCGTCCGCTTCGACCCCGCCTGGGGCGGGAGCGGGCTCGACTACTGGTACACGGTGATCCTGGTGGAGGAATTGATCCGGGGACGGGACATCGGCTGCGTCGTCGGCCTTCTCGTTCAGAGCGAAATGGCCACGACCGTGATTCACGACTACGGCTCGGACGAACTGAAAAAGGAATGGCTCGTCCCCGTGATCCGGGGCGAGCGCATCGCGTCGCTCGGCGTGACGGAGCCGAGCGGCGGTTCCGACGTGGCCGCGCTCACCACGTCGGCCAGGCGCGACGGCGACGATTACATCATCCGTGGCGCCAAGACCTTCATCACCAATGGCACGCGGGCCCATTTCGTGATGCTTGCCGCCCGCACGGGAGGGGCCGGCGCCGCCGGCGTGAGCCTCTTCGTCGTGCCGACGGACGTGAAGGGCTTCACGGTCAGCAAGCGGCTCCGGAAGATCGATCTCCACAGCAGCGACACGGCGGAGTTGTTCTTCGACGACGTGCGCGTGCCCAGGAGCAATCTGATCGGCGAGGAGGGGCAGGGGTTCCGGTACATCATGCGATCCTTTCAGGGCGAGCGGCTCGTGCTCGCCACGATGGTCAACAGCCTCTGCCGCGATTTGCTCGAGGAAACGATGGAGTATCTCGGCCAGCGCAAGGCCTTCGGCCAGACGATCGGATCGATGCAGGTGTGGCGGCATCGCATGGCGGATCTGATGACCGATCTCGAGGCGTCGGAGCTTCTCACCTATCGCGCCGCCGACGATCTTGTCTCCGGCAGCCCCGAGGCTGAGGTCAGCGTGAGCATGGCGAAACTTTACGCGGCGGAGATGGTCCGGCGCGTGATCCCCGAATGCGGCCACGCCTACGGCGGGTACGGATTCATGGAGGAGTACTACATCGCGCGCTGCTCACGCGGCGTCCAGAACTGGGGCATCGGGGCCGGCACCAGTGAGGTCATGCGGGAAATTATCGCCAAGCGGCGCATGAGCAAGCCGCGCGGTTAGTGAGGCTTCGGGGATGCGGTGCCCGGCAGGCCGACGACGAGGAGGAACGGCATGAACGAGACGCAGGATCGCGCACTGCTCTCCATCGAGGGCAACCTGGCGAGGATCACGCTCAACAAACCGGCCAGGCTGAACGCCTTCGACCAGGGCACGATCGAGGAGCTCCATGCCCGTCTCACGCAGGCGGCGCGCGACCCGGCCATCCGCTGCGTCCTGCTCACCGGCACCGGCCGGGCTTTCTGCGCCGGCGGTGACCTGGGCGCGATTGTGGCGGGCCACCCGGATCGTCCCGGCGACGGCTTCCGCGCGCTGGCCGCCGTCTATCATCAGTGCATCATCGATATCCGCCTTATGCCCAAGCCGGTGGTCGCCGTCATCAACGGGCCTGCGGCGGGCGGCGGCTTCTCGCTCGCGCTGGCCTGCGACCTGCGCATCATGGCGGAATCGGCCTTCCTGCAGCAGGCCTACACCAGCAGCGGGTTGTGCATCGACGGCGGAAGCAGCTTCACGCTCCCCCGTCTGGTGGGCCTCGCGCGGGCGCTCGAGATAGCCATGCTGGACCCGCGCATCCCCGCCGCCCGCGCCCTCGAGCTGGGGCTCGTTCACCGCGTGGTTCCGGATGATCAGCTGGCGGGCGAAGCGGCGAAGCTCGCCGCGGATCTCGCCGCAAGGGCCGTGGGCGCGATCGGTGAGGTCAAGGCGTTGCTCAACCGGAGTTTCGACACCCCGCTCGAGCGTCAACTCGAGGACGAGCGGCAGGCACTCGTGCGCTGCGGCGACTCGCCGGAAGGGCGCGAGGGCCTGTCGGCGTTCATCGAGAAGCGCGCGCCGGATTTCCTTTCCCACCGCTGACGCTCGATCCTTTTCTCGGTTCCTTACCTCGGTTCCGACCTATCTGCAAAGCCTTCACCGGCCTTCCGATCCCGCGCAGCTTTTGCACGCAAGCCGTGCGCGGCGGTGATTTCCTACGGCCCTTCAGCCTGTAATTCCTCTGGCAAGGTTCTTGCAGTCCCACTCTAGAGACACTTTCGAGCAGAGACCGTTCAAGGACGCGAAGACCGGCCCGGTTCGCGTTCGGCGCGCCTCGGCGCCGAAGGAGAGGGGTTATGAGCCACGGTCGAAAACTCGCGGTTGGTGCGCTTGCAGCCATCGCCCTTCTGCTGGCCGTGGCCGGTCCCGCGTTCGCGGATACGGTCGTCATCGGCGCCAGCAAGGACAACACGATATTCGAGGAGAACGGCGCCTTCAGCAACGGCGCCGGTGATTACCTCTTCGCGGGAAATACCAAGGATGGCACCGCCTTCACGCGGCGGGCGCTCATCGCCTTCAATGTCGCCGGGTCGATCCCGGCGGGATCGACGATCAACAGCGTCTCGCTCCAGGTGTTCGTCTCGCGAACGCGCACCCAGAGCGGGACCGGCGCCCTTCACAGGCTGCTAGCGGACTGGGGAGAGGGCACGTCCAACGCCGCCGGCGAGGAAGGCACGGGAGCCCCCGCGACGACCGGCGACGCCACCTGGACGCATCGCTTCTACAGCGCCACCCCCTGGACCACCGCCGGTGGAAATTACAACGCGACGGCGAGCGCCACGACGAGCCTTTTGGGGCAGAACAACTTCTACACCTGGGCCTCCACCGCTTCTCTCGTGGCCGATGTCCAGGGCTGGCTCAACAGCCCGGCCACAAACTTCGGCTGGATCATCCTCGGCAACGAGACCGGAACGCGCGTCGCCAAGCAGTTCCCCAGCCGCACCCATTCGATCACCGCCCAGCGCCCCATGCTGACGATCAACTTCACGCCGACGGCGCCCACGGGGGCCTGCTGCGACGCGGGCGGCGGGTGCACGGTCGCGCTCGACCCCGGCGGCGCCTGCGGCGGCACCTATCAGGGCTCGGGCACGGTCTGCGATCCCAATCCCTGCCCGCAGCCGACCGGCGCATGCTGCTTCCCGAACGCGACGGCGACCTGCAACGAGATCACCCAGGCGAGCTGCACGGGCGGCGGCGGCACGTTCCGGGGCAACATGACCGCCTGCTCGCCCAACCCCTGCCCGGTGGTGCTCACGCCCTACCTCGACGCGCTTCCCCTCCCGGCGGTGGCCCAGCCCGTAACGGGCAGCCCCGGCGGCGTGGCCACCTACGACATCGCCATGCGCGAGATCGAGCAGCAACTCCACGCCCAGCTGGCCAACCCCACCCGCCTCTGGGGTTACGGCGACGGCCCGACGGGGGCCACGTTCCCGGGCCCGATCATCGAGGCGACGACGGGAGCGGCCGTCACGGTCAACTGGATCAACGACATCAGGGATTTCACGACGGGGCTCAACCGCACGGCGCACTACCTGAACGTCGACACCTGCCCGCACGGCGCCGACGATCAGTCCGTGCGCACGGTCGTCCACCTGCACGGCGGCCACGTGCCGGCGGCGTTCGACGGCTACCCGGAAGACACCTTCCTGCCGGGGAACCAGGAAACCTACGTCTACCCGAACAACCAGCTCCCCTCGACCCTGTGGTTCCATGACCATGCACTGGGAATCACGCGGCTCAACGTCTACATGGGGCTCGCGGGGCTCTACCTTATCCGCGATTCGGTCGAGCAGGCGCTCAACCTCCCCACGGGGGAGTTCGAGATTCCGGTTGTCATCCAGGATCGCACGTTCAACCCCGACGGCTCGCTCCAGTACCCGTCGGCCTGGCAGGATCACTTCTTCGGCGACACCTTCGTGGTGAACGGGAAGGCCTGGCCCTATCTGAACGTCAAGAAGGGGAAGTACCGCCTCCGGCTCCTGAACGGATGCAACTCGCGGACTGTCCGGCTGTCGCTCTCCAACGGCGCGTCCATGCAGATCATCGGCCAGGAGGGAGGGTTGCTTCCGGCCCCCGTCACGGTGACGCAGATCACCCTCGGGCCGGCCGAACGGGCGGACACGATCATC
>JAUYMQ010000037.1 GCA_030698575.1 Deltaproteobacteria bacterium | reverse complement strand
CACATGTCCCCCAGCCGCACTTTCTTGCCCGACGGGTCGAGGAGATCGATGCCCGCCAGCTTGGTCGCAACGCTCATGGTCCATCCTCCCGGCCCCAGTATAGACCATAAGCCCCCACGGCAATTTCCCGGGGTCATTCCCCGGGGTCAGGGCCTGATTTTTTCCGCGAGGCGGCGCCCGGCCCGGGCCAGGCTGCAAGTCTTTCGCGGTCTGCAACTCCTTGCGCTGCCCTCGCGCAAAGTTTGCAGCCATGACGGCTACTTCCCCTGAGATCTCCCGTGGGGAACAATTCTTGCAGCAGCACGCGGGATTGCTGCCAGGCCCACACCGGGGTTCCCTGTGTCCAATTCTGAACCCGATCTCGGTTTCATGCCCTTCGGGCGCCTCCTGGCCGACAAGGCCGCCGCCGCGCCCGATCGTGAGTTCCTCCTGTTCGGGGACGAGCGCATCACCCTCGGCCAGCTCGATGCCTGGGCGAACCGCATCGCCCACGGGCTCTTGGCCCTTGGCATCGGGCCAGGGAGTCACGTGAGCGTCATGCTCCCGAACTCCCCCCGGTGGCTCGCCGTATTCTTCGCCATCCAGAGGCTCGGGGTCTGCATCGTCCCCATCAACGTGGCCCTCAAGGGGGAGGGGCTGGCCTATATCATCGATCATTCCGACTCTATCGCCCTCATCGCCGACGCGGCCTACGCCGGCGTGCTCGACGAGATCCGGGGCAAGACTCCGAAGATCCGGCACCTGATCCTCGACACGGCCGAGGCCCCCGCCTTCGCCCTTCCCGCGGGCGCGCTCACGCTTCACGGGATCGAGGCAAAGGACGAGAGCGCGCCACGCGTCGCGATCGACCCCGACGGGCTCTGCGCGCTCATGTACACCTCGGGGACGACGGGGCTCCCGAAGGGCGTCGTCATGCGCTTTGCGGCGGCTGACGCAACCCGCTCACTGCCGCTGGCGATGATGCTCTACAAGCCCGAGGACGTCCTCTTCACCTGCTTGCCCCTGTTCCATGCCAACGCGCTCTTCATCTCGACCATGTGCGCACTGCACGCCGGCGCCCGGCTGGCCATCAGCCGGCGCTTCAGCGCGAGCCGCTTCTGGGACGAGGCGCGGAAGCACGGCGCGACCACGTATAACGCCCTGGGTGCAATGATCCCCATCTTGATGAAGCAGCCCGAGAAGCCGGACGACGCCGACAACCCGGTGAACCTGGTTGTGAGCGCGGCCTGCCCCGCCAACGTGTGGGAGGCTTTCGAGAAGCGCTTCGGCGTGAAGATCTTCGAGTTCTACGGCGCGGTCGACGGCGGCGGGTTCCTGACCTTCAACCTCGGCAACGCGCCGGTCGGCTCCATCGGCCAGCCCATGCCCGGCACCGTTTTCAAAGTGGCCGACGCGAACGGCAACGAGGTGACGTTGGGCGAGCCCGGCGAGCTGTGCTTCAAGGTCGAGGACGAGAAGGCGCAGAAGGTCGAGTACTACAAGAACGAGAAGGCCTCGGGCAGCAAGGTGCGCAACGGCTGGCTCCACACGGGCGACGTCGTGTACCGCGACGAGGCGGGCAACCTCTACTTTGTCGATCGCCTGACCGATTCCATGCGAAGGCGGGGCGAGAATGTCTCGTCCTATGAGGTGGAGCGCGAGGTGAACGCCCACCCCGCCGTTCTCGAAAGCGCCGCCTTCGGCGTCAAGTCCGACCTGGGCGAAGACGACATCATGGTCGTCGCCGTCCTCAAGCCGGGCATGAACGTGACGCCCGAAGCGCTGATCGCGTTTCTCGACGCGCGCCTCGCCCGGTTCATGCTCCCCCGTTACATCGATTTCCGCGAATCGCTGCCAAAGACCGAGACCCACCGGGTTCAGAAATCCGATCTGAAACGCGAGGGCGTCACCCCCACCACTTGGGATCGCGAAAGCGCCGCCACGCAGGAGAAAATCTCATGAAACTCTATCTCGACCTCAACATGAGCCTGACCGACGAGCAGATCGCCCTCCGGGAGGCCGTCCACAAGTTCGCCGATACGGCCCTGCGGCCGGCGGCTCGCAACCTCGACCTGATCGACGATCCCGAGAAAGTCATCGCCAAGGATTCGGAGTTCTGGGCCGTCTTCCGCACCGCCTACGAGCTCGGGTACCACGCCTCAGGCCTTCCCGTGGAGGTCGGCGGCATGGGGCTCGGCCCCCTCGAGACGCATCTGCTCTGCGAGGAGATGGGGTGGGGGAGCTCCGACTTCGCCATCGGCATCGGCGTCTCGGGCCTGCCCTTCGCGGCGCTGGCCAATACGGGCAACATGGAATTGATCGAGAAGTACGTCGTGCCCTTCGTGCAGGACCGCGAGGCGCGCTTCATCGGCTGCTGGGCCATCACCGAGCCGCAGCACGGCTCCGATTTCCTGTATGTCGGGACGGAGGGGTTCGCCGGGCCGAAGGTGCACGCGCAGGTCTCGGCCAAGCTCGACGGCGATAACTACATCCTGAAGGGGCAGAAGTCGGCCTGGGTGTCGAACGGGACCATCGCCACCCACGCGCTGGTCTTCCTGAGCGTCGACCGCGACGACGGCACCAGCGGGGGCGGCGTGGCCTTCGTTCCGCTCGATCTCGACGGCATCACGCGCGGCAAGCCGCTCAACAAGATGGGGCAGCGCGCGCTGAACCAGGGCGAGATCTACTTCGACGACGTGAAGCTTCCGAAGGAGCTGATGCTCATCGAGCCCGAGATGTACGAGTTCATGCTCGACATGGTGCTGGCCATGGCGAACGCCGGGATGGGCGCCATCTTCACCGGCGTGGCGCGGTCGGCCTTCGAGGAAGCGCTGGCCTACACCAAGGTGCGCGTGCAGGGCGGCAAGCCCATCTGCGAGCACCAGCTCGTGCAGAAGCACTTGTTCGACATGTTCCGCACGGTCGAGGCCTGCCGGGCGCTCTCGCGCAACGCGCTTATCTACAACCAGATGAACCTGCCGCCTCAGACGCAGTACTCGATCGCGTCGAAGACCTTCTGCACCGACGCCGCCTTCGAGGTGTCGAGCCGGGCGCTGGGGCTGTTCGGCGGCAACGGGCTTTCGCGGGAGTATCCGATCGAGAAGATCTTCCGCGACGCGCGCGCCTCGCTCATCGAGGACGGCACGAACGACGTGCTCTCCCTCGCCGGCGCCCGCCTCGTCTTGGATCGCTACTAGAAGCTTAAATAATGGGGTCAGACCCCTTTATTTAAGCGCGGCGGGAGTGGGCGGAAAATTTGCGGAATTCAACCGAACGGATCTGACCCCATGCGCAACGTGTACATCGCAGGCGTCGGCATGACGCGGTTCGGCAAGTGGCTCGACCGGAACATGAAGTCGCTGGCCGCCGAGGCCGTGAACCACGCGCTCGACGACGCGAGCCTCTCGAAGGACGACCCTACCATCGCCTTCGTCGGTAACGCCGCCCAGGGTCTCATTACCGGCCAGGAGTGCGTGCGCGGGCAGGTCGTGCTGCGCGAGATGGGCATCGGCGGCATCCCCGTCGTGAACGTCGAGAACGCCTGCGCCTCCAGCTCCACCGCGCTGCACCTCGCCTGGCAGGCCGTTGCCGGCGGCTTCCACGAGTGCGCGCTCGTGCTCGGCATGGAGAAGCTCTACAGCGAGGACAAGCGCAAGACCTTCGCGGCCTTCGGTGCCGCAGTCGACGTGGAGTTCCTCGCGTCGATCAAGGAAATGCTGAAGGCGCAGGAGAAGAAGGCGGCCGAGAAGGGCGACGCGGGCGCCGAGAGCGGCAAGTCGCGGTCGATGTTCATGGATTTCTACGCGATGGCCGCGCGCGACCATATGAGTCGCTACGGAACGACCAAGGAGCAGCTCGCCGCGGTCGCCGCGAAGAACGCCTTCCATGGCAGCCTGAACCCCAACGCCCAGTACCGCGAGTCGAAAACCGTGGCCGAGGTGCTGGCCTCGCCCCTCGTTGCCGAGCCGCTCACGCGCCTCATGTGCGCGCCCATCGGCGACGGCGCGGCGGCGCTCGTCGTCGTCAGCGGAGATTTCCAGAAGCGGTTCTCGACGCGCGGCGAATCGCCGCGTCCCGTGCGCATTGCCGCGTCGGTGCTGCGCACCGGGCGCGATCGGCAGCCCGACGAGACGGATCCCGTCGCCGAAGCCGCGCGACTGGCCTACGAGCAGGCCGGCCTGGGCCCCGACGACGTGAACCTCGCCGAGGTGCACGACGCAACGGCGCCCGCGGAATTGATCATCATGGAGGAGCTCGGCTTCTGCGCGCCCGGCGAGAGCGGGAAGCTCGTCGAAGAGGGGGTAACCCGCCTCGGCGGCAAGCGCCCCGTCAACACGTCCGGCGGACTCATCGCCCGCGGACACCCCGTGGGTGCGACGGGTGCGGCGCAGATCTACGAGCTTACCGAGCAGCTTCGCGGGCGCTGCGGCGCCCGGCAGGTGGCGCACGCGCGGGTGGCGCTCGCTGAGAATGCCGGAGGCGCCGTCCGGGCCGACCCCGCGGCCGTGGCGATCCACATCCTGACCGTGTGACCGCGGTCAAACGCGATCACGACGTCGGCCGATTCCGGCAACTGAAATAATGGGGACAGTCCCCCTCGAACAGGGACAGGGTTCGCAAGCGGAAGCTCGGGAACAGTCCCCCTGAAAGGAGCAGGCGATGGAACTCAAGCAGGTCATCGGAAACCGGCGATCGATGCGCTTCCTGCGCAATTACGCGCCGGTCGAGCGCGAGAAGATTCAGAAGATGCTCGAGGCGGCGCGGCTCGCGTCGCATTGGGGCAAC
>JAUYMQ010000035.1 GCA_030698575.1 Deltaproteobacteria bacterium | reverse complement strand
GATGATGCGCACCATGTCGGCGAAGCCCGGCGCCTGTGCGACCACCGCGTAGCCCAGCGGCGAGCCGTCGGCCGCGTGCCCGAGATAAACCCTTTCGAAGGCCTTGGGATCGGCGCCCGGCGGGAGCCGGTCACTGATCGCGCCATTCACCAGGTAGAGGGTGTCGTAGTGCGCCGGGCCCCGGAGGACCTCGGTTATCGCCTCGGCGAGCCGTTGCGCCCGGTGGGCCTCGATGGCCGGCTGCGTGATCGTGAAGGCAATCACGATGAGTGCGCCCGCGACAGCGCCCGCCCCGCCTAGCGCCGCTATCAGCCGCCCGGCCGGAACCGCGCGTTCCGGCCGGGCGGCCGGTGTGCCGTTCGAGGGGCCGGCGGTCATGCGCCGCTCCTCTCACGCGTGCCGAGCACTCGCGGCTGAGTCGCGCGGTTGATGAACGGAACGAGGGCGTTCATGAGCAGGATCGCGTACATCACACCCTCGGCCAGCCCTCCCCAGACGCGGATCACGACCACCAGAAATCCCACCCCGGCCCCGAAAACCCAGGTGCCGCCGTTGGTCACGGGCGACGTGACCATGTCCGTCGCCATGTACCACGCGCCCAGCATGAGGCCCCCCGAGAAGAGCATGAAGAGCGGCGCCGGGAAGCGACCCGGATCGAGCTGGTGCAGAAGACCGGCGAACACCAGCACGGCGAGGAAGATGCTCGCCGGTATCCGCCAGTTCAGATAGTTCCGCAGGGCGAGATACAACCCGCACAGCGTGATGAGGATGCCGGCGGTCTCGCCCAGCGATCCGCCCGTGTTGCCGAGCATCAGGTGCGAGAGGGTCGTGCCCTGCTGCTCGAACTTCATGAGGCCCAGCGGCGTGGCGCCGGTGACGACGTCGGCGGCCTTCCCCGCCATGAGCGGCAAGGCAAAGGTGTCGCCCCGGAGGGTCCACCAGCTCACCTGCTCGGCGGGCCAGGTCGTCATGGCCACGGGAAACGCCGCTTGAAGAAAGGCCCGGCCGAGGAGCGCGGGGTTGAAGACGTTTTGCCCCAGCCCGCCGAAGATCAGCTTGCCGAAGCCGATGCCGAAGGCGCCTCCGACGAAGGCCATCCAGATCGGGAGGCCGGCGGGAAGGGTGAGGCCGAGGAGCAGACCCGTGATCAGGCCCGATCCGTCCATGAGCGAACCCGCTCTGCCGAATACCCGCTCGGTCGCGAGCGCCCCCGCTGTCGCTGCGCCGATCACGAACAC
This sequence comes from Deltaproteobacteria bacterium, assembly GCA_030698575.1. Classification (GTDB taxonomy): domain Bacteria; phylum JAUYMQ01; class JAUYMQ01; order JAUYMQ01; family JAUYMQ01; genus JAUYMQ01. Next base: position 2,605 of record JAUYMQ010000035.1, on the reverse strand, counting down.
CGCGCTCGGCCCGAAGAACCAGACTGCTGCGCCGATCACGGGCACGAGGCTTGCCACAACGGTCCACATGATCCGGGGAGTCGTATGCCCGGAGGCCAGGTGGGGCGATGCGGTGACGAGGCGTTCCCCGGCGGTCATCATGCCACCTTCAGCTTGCGGACCTGCGCCTTCGCGGCAACGAAGAGCTGGGATAGCGGAATGTTCGAGGGGCAGACGTAGGTACAGCTGCCGCACAGCATGCAGTCGGCCAGATGGTGCGCGTTCATTTCCTCGAAGCGGCCGGCTTTCGCGAGTGAGCCGAGGATCTGGGGATTGAGGAACACCGGGCAGGCGTCGAGGCAGTGGCCGCAGCGGATGCAGGCCCAGCTCTGCTGGGTCTTGCACTCGTCCTCCGAGAGAACGATCACCCCGGTTGTGCCTTTTGTGATTGGAACGTCGAGATCGGCCTGCGCGACGCCCATCATCGGGCCGCCGAAGACCACCTCGCGCGCGTCGGATGTGAATCCGCCGCATGCATCGAGCAGATCACGAAGCTTGGTGCCTACCGGCACTATGAGGTTGCCCGGATTCCTGATCCCGCGCCCCGTGACCGTCACGATTCGCTCGATGAGCGGGAGCCCGGTCTCGAACACCTCGGCGATCGTCGCCAGCGACGCGACGTTCTGGACCACGACACCGACGTGCATCGGCAGCTTCCCGGAGGGAACCTGCCGCCCCAGGACCGTCTGGATCAGGAGCTTCTCCGCACCCTGAGGATACTTCACGCGCAGGTCGAGCACCGAGACGTCGAGGTCGGCCGGCAGCGTGCGGGTGATCGCGGCGATGGCGTCGGGCTTGTTGCGCTCGATCCCCACCACAGCCCGCTTCGCGCCCAGGCAGGAAAGCATGATCCGGATTCCAAGCTGAACGCGGTCCGGATACTCGACCATGGTCCGATGGTCGGTCGTCAGGTAGGGCTCGCACTCACACCCGTTGACCACCAGGGTGTCGATCGGACACTCGGGCGGAGGCGACAGCTTGATGTGCGCGGGAAAGGCCGCGCCGCCCAGGCCTACCACGCCGGATTCCCTGACCGCGGCTATCAGCTCCTCGCGCGTGAGGCCCTCCCACTCCGGGATGATCCGGGGCCGCAGCGCCTGCGGGGAGTAGCGCTCGACCTCGATCCGGATAGCGGGGGCGTGCACCCCTTCCGGGTGGGGCCAGAACTCGATCGCCGCGACCCGCCCCGCCGCGGAGGCGTGGATGGGCGCCGAGAACTGGCCGTCGGCCTCCGCCACCGTGTCGCCGCGCTCGACCCTGTCCCCTTCGCGGACGATCGGGCGGGCGGGCTTGCCGGCATGCTGGCGCAGCGGCAGGACGATCTCGGCGGGAAAGGGAAGACGGCGGATCGGAACGGAAGCCGTCAGCTCCTTGTGATCCGGCGGATGGACCCCGTGGCGGAAGGTGTGCCAGAGAGAGGGCATTTCAATTGAACCTGGCCGCGCGTTCGATGAGCTTGTCGAGCCCCTTTTCCTTGGGGTTGAGCGGCGTGCCCGGATGGATGATGCCGACGGGGCACCGTTCCGCCCCGATCACCAGGTCCTTGAAGGTGCCCGCCTTTGGATCCTTGATGTAGGCCTGCTTCTTCTCGTCGTAGGCGAACAACTTTCGGTTCAGGTTCGTGCACTCGTCGCAGGTCGTGCAGCGCGCCGAATCGATGTAGGGCTCGATCACGAGCGGTTCGTCCGCGGCGACGGCCGCTCCCCCGGTTGCAGGCGCCGCCGGCGATTCCTGGGCGGGGGCCGGCTCCGGGGCCGGCGCGGTCTTCGCGAGCGGCTCGGCGGGCCGGGCCGGCTCGAGGGGCTCGATGGTCAGCGGTGGAAGAGGGGAGGTCCCCACCTCGGCCAGGATCTCGGAAACAGTGCGGCTTCCGTTGCCCCGAAGGAGCCCTTCCGCAAGTCGCCGTGCAATCACCTGCGGGTAGCGAACCTTGAGGTCCGCCATCCGGCGTTCGTAGTCCGCCCGGACCGCTTCGGCCTTCTGCTCGAACTCGGCCTCGATCTCCGCCGCCACTCTGTCCCGGACCGTCCCGGAAACTTCGAGTCCCGCCATCTGTCGGAGCTGGTGCCAGAGGCGGAGCCGGTCCTCGGCCAGCTCCGCTATCTCGGGGCTCACCGCGAAGCGGGCGAGGCGCCTTTCTCGGTCGAGCGTGTAGATGTAGGGCTCGCGCCCTTCGCGCTCCTCGGGCTCCAGGGCGAGGTACTCGTGGAAGAGCATGAGATCCTCGTCGGGAGCGTCCGGCGCGATCGGCGTGAAGTGTTTCTTGAAGCGCGTCTCGGTGGCCGCCCAATCCGCGACGGTGAGCGGCAGGGTCATTGCCTGTTCGGCCCCCTCGGCGTCGCGATACTTCAGTTCATAGGCGGGCCAGGTTTCATCGATGGACGGGTTTCCGTCGAGGTTCAGGCATTCCGCAAGCGACTCTCCGGCGCCCGGGTCGTAGACTAGCACGGGGACGGCCCGGCTTTCGAGCGCGAGGCGCGACGCCCTGTTGGCCGCGTCGTCGGCCGGCCCATGCTCGGGCGGACAGGGGCAGTGGAGCGAGAAAACCGCCGGGCGCCGCGCCTTG
>JAUYMQ010000033.1 GCA_030698575.1 Deltaproteobacteria bacterium | reverse complement strand
ACTCGACCTGCCACTGGTGCCACGTCATGGAGCGGGAGTCTTTCGAGGACGAGGAGATAGCCGCTTACCTCAATGAGAATTACGTGCTCATCAAGGTCGATCGCGAGGAACGCCCGGACATCGACGAGACATACATGACAGCCGTGAATCTCATGACGGGCCGGGGCGGCTGGCCGATGACCGTCTGGCTCACGCCGGACGGGAAACCCTTTTTCGGCGGCACCTACTTTCCAGCGCGTGACGGCGATCGCGGCGCGGGCTCCGGTTTTCTGACCCTGGCGCAGCGCCTGCGCGCGGCTTACGACGCTGAGGGGGACCAGATCGCGGCGCATGCAGACAAGGTGGCCGAAGCGATCCGCCAGGCCTCGGCGCGCCCCGCCGCCGAACAGATGCCGGGCGTTCGTGAAATGCAGTCTGCCGCCGTCGCCTACCGGCAGAGCCACGACGCGGCGCGGGGCGGCTTCAGCGGCGCGCCGAAGTTTCCGCAGCCCTCAATTCTCGAGTTCCTGCTCCGAAACCAGCGGCGAACGCAGGAGTCCGGAACCCTCGTCATGATCAGGCGCCAGCTCGACGCGATGGCGGCGGGAGGAATCTACGACCAGATCGGCGGCGGCTTTCACCGCTACTCGACCGACGCGAACTGGCTCGTTCCGCATTTCGAAAAGATGCTCTACGACAACGCCCAGCTTGTCTCGGTCTATCTGAGCGCCTACCAGGTGACGGGAATTGAAGCCTACGCCCGCATCGCGCGTGAGACGCTCGACTACCTGGCGCGCGAGATGCAGTCGCCTGAGGGGGGCTTCTACTCGGCGACCGACGCCGACAGCGAGGGGGTCGAGGGGAAGTTCTTCGTCTGGACGCCGGACGAGATCGACGCCGTGCTCGAACCGAATGAAGCCGCGCTCGTGAAGCGATACTACGGCGTCACCGCCGCGGGAAATTTCGAGCACGCCAACATTCTTCATGTAGCGATGCCGCTCGATAAAGCCGCCGCCGCGGTCGGGGTGAAGCCGGATGAGGCGCGCGCGGTAATCGATGCGGCCCGGCGAAAACTCTACGACGCGCGCCTCGGGCGCGTGCCGCCTCATACCGACGCCAAGGTCATCGCCGCCTGGAACGGGCTCGCCCTCACAGCCTTCGCGCGCGGCGGGTTCGTTCTCGGCGAGCCCCGCTACACGGCACAGGCGCGGCGGACGGCGGACTTCCTTCTCGAGAAGCTAGAGTCCGACGGGCGGCTCATGCGTATCTATAACAATGGCACGGCAAGCGCGGAGGGGACGCTCGAGGACTACGCTTTTCTCGCGGCGGGGTTTCTCGATCTCTTCGAAGCCGGCGGCGACGTGCGCGATCTTCAGGCGGCGGAGCGCCTCATGGAGGCCCTCGAGTTGAGGTTCATCGACGCCGAGGCCGGCGGCTACTTCCAGACGCCCGCCGACGGCGAGAAGCTCATCGCGCGCCAGAAGCCCGACAACGACGGCGCGCTGCCGTCGGGCAATTCCGTTGCGGCGCTGAATCTCCTCCGGCTCGCCGAGTTCACCTCGAACGATGAGTACCGGAAGCGCGCCGACGCCGTCGTGAAGGGCGTTTCGGGGCTGCTCGCGCGGGCGCCGCGGGCGGCGCCGATGATGCTCGCCGCGCTCGATTTCCGGAACGATCTGCCCAAGGAGATCGTCATCGTGAAGCCGGCGCCCGGGGCGAGCGCCGACGCGCTGCTCGACAAGCTTCGCGCGGCCTTCGTCCCGAACCGCGTGCTCGTGGTGACGGCGGAGGGGGCCCCGGCGGAGGCGTTCTCCGCGGCCGTGCCGCTGGTCGAGGGGAAGAAGGCGCTGGAAGGACGGGCGACGGCCTACGTCTGCGAGAAACAGCTCTGCGCCCTGCCGACCAGCGACCCGGACACCTTTGCCGCGCAGATCGCCCAGGTTCGCAAGTATTCGGAGGTCGAGTAGCGAAGCGGGTCAGTCCCTGTTTCGGGGTCCGCCGGGGTCGGCTACCCCCGCGTTTTATCGCGCCTTTTCTTGACACAGACCGCTGCCGGTGATAACTAAGCTTCGCCGCCGCGCCGTGGCGGCATTCCCGCCACCCTCGATCGCCGGAGCGTGCGCTGGCGTGCGGGCCGGTTTCGTTTTCGTTAATCTGGAGATTCCCGGCGCGGTGCTGTTTCGAATGACGCGTCTCCGGCGACAGGCGCCCGTAGCTCAGCCTGGATAGAGCAGCGGACTTCTAATCCGCGGGTCGCGTGTTCGAATCACGCCGGGCGCACCAGATAGATCATCGTGAGGCAGGGCGAGGAAGCCCGAGAGCGGGCAGGGCGCCACCTCCCGATGGGGACAGTATGGTGGGCGTAGCTCAGGTGGTTAGAGCGCCAGGTTGTGGCCCTGGAGGCCGGGGGTTCAAGTCCCCTCGCTCACCCCATTTTCAAGGTTCCCGCGGGGAACCGATCAAGACGATTAGCGCCCGTAGCTCAGTTGGATAGAGCGTCGGACTTCGAATCCGCAGGTCGGGTGTTCGAGTCACCCCGGGCGCACCACAGCGCACCACGGAGAAGTTCAGGGCCCATAGCTCAACTGGCAGAGCAACTGACTCTTAATCAGTAGGTTCCTGGTTCGATTCCAGGTGGGCTCACCACTTTTTAGAGGCGGCAGGGTTCTCAGCTAACGCTCAGCTATCGAGCGGGGCGGGCCTGCCGGCCTCGAGGCGGGCATGAAAAGGCGCCCGGGGGTAGTAGTCGCCCACGGGCGCCCCGGTCCGCCACGGCCCCGAAGGGGGGCAGGATGGGCAAGCTCGGGTTCTCGTTCTCTTGGAAGCGCGCCCTGGGGGTCTCGGGCGCCAAGGGCAAGGTCTCGCGCAAGACGGGCGTCCCCCTCAGCAAGCAGGGGCGCGAGCGGAAGGTGGGCCGGTCCCTCCTGAAGCTGCTCGGGCTGAAGTGACGCTCCGAGCTGGCTGACGGGATGGAGCCCCCGGGACCCGGCTGGCGTGACTCGGCACCCACGGTGCCGCCATGTACTGGATGATCCGCGATGCGAAGGAGGCGTAGGCATGGGACTCAATATTCGAAGGTCGCTTAGAAAGTTCCTACCGCACCTCTTGCAAGCCCAGGAGGACAACCTAAATGAGGCGGATACAGTCCAGCGGTTGATCAAGGTCCTCGAGGAGGTGCTGGGGTATGACGCGCTCACGGAGATCAGCCGCGAAGCGCAGTTGAAGGGGAAATACATCGACATCGCGCTTAAGATCGATGGCGTCGTGAAGCTGATCGTTGAAGCAAAGGCGGCTGGGGTCACGCTGCGTGAGCGCCATATCGAGCAGGCCGAACAGTACGCATCGAAGAACAACTTCGAGTGGGTGTTGCTTACGAACGGAGTTGTCTGGAACCTCTACCACCTCACCTTCGACGAAGGCATAGAATCCGTACTCGCTTTCTCCGCCGATCTGTCAAGCGAAGGGGACTTCGACGCGGCCGCTAAGAGTCTCGCGCTCCTTAACCGTCAGTCCATCAAGAAGGGCGAGT
>JAUYMQ010000030.1 GCA_030698575.1 Deltaproteobacteria bacterium | reverse complement strand
CTCGCACCCGGGCCGGCCCCTCGGGGTACCTCCCGGTGAACGGGCGATGGCAGCGGAACGGGAACCCTCCTCTTTCGGTGCATGGTCGGCGGGAGAAAGAGGAGCCCTCATGCGGATTTTGTTGATCGCGCTGTTCGCGGCGCTGGTTCTCGTCTGGCCGGCGGCGGCCCACGCCCAAACCTCCTACACGAATTTCGAGAGCCATCAGATCCACCCGCTCGAGATTACGCCCGACGGCTCCAGGCTGCTTGCGCTCAACACCCCCGACGCCCGGCTGTTGATCTTCTCCGTCGGCGTTGCCGGCGAGCTGGCCCTGCTCGCGGAAGTTCCGGTTGGCCTCGAGCCGGTGAGCGTGCGCGCCCGGACCAACGGCGAAGCCTGGGTGGTGAACCACCTCTCCGATTCGATCAGCATCGTGGATCTGACGTCCGGGCAGGAACGGGTGAAGCGGACACTCAGTCTCCGAAACTCCCCGCTGGCCGCTTCCTGCACGGGGGTTCGCGCCCCCTTCGACTGCTGCACCGGTGCGGGGACGGCGAAGGATTGCCGGGGCGACGAGCCGACGGACGTCGTCTTCGCCGGCGGAACGGGTGATCCCCGGGCTTTCGTGTGCCTCTCGCAGCGCAACCGGGTGGACGTCTTCGACGCGGTCGCTCCCACGACCCCGCTCTTCTTCCTGCAGATTGATGGCGAGGACCCGCGCGCGCTCGCGCGGAACAGCACCGGGACCGAGGTTTACGCCGCGGTTTTCTACTCGGGGAACCAGACAACGATAATCGCCGGCGACAACGCGGGCAGCCGGGCCGCGGATCCCGCAAGCCCCTACCTCGGCGCCATCGTGCCGCCTCCGCCGGGCTACAACGCGGCCAGCTCTCCCTTCAACGACCGGCCCGGCACGTCCATCATTGCGAAGTGGCGGGACTGCACGGGATCCCCGGCCAGCGCGTGGTGCGACGACAACAACAACTCCTGGAACAACCTGCTCGACTCGGTGGCGGGAGGGGCCGGCGGCGGGACGGTGATGCAGATGCGCGATCGCGATGTGGCGGTAATCGACGCCGACGCCGCGACGCCCCTGGTCTCGGGCTACGTTCAGAGCACCGGGACGCTCAACTTCGGGGTGGCGGTGCATCCCCTCACACAGCGCCTGTACGTCGCGAACACCGACGCCCGCAATCACGTGCGTTTCGAGGCGAGCCTGGAAATACTGGGCGACGCGCAGGGGGACGAGGACGGTGTTTGTGAAGGGGCCGAGCCCTGCACGGTCTCGCTCAACGGCCATCTTGTCGACACCCGGATCACCGTGGCCACGGGGACCACGATCTCGGGCTTCGTGGATCTGAATCCGCACATCGACTACAGCGCAGACATCGCCACGATCGCCCAGGCGCAGAGCATCGGCCAGCCCAACGGCATGGCTTTCAACGCGGCGGGCACGCGACTCTACGCGGCCGCGATCCTCTCGCGGAAGGTCGCCGTCGTGGACACGAGCGCGGTGCCGGGCTCGATGCTCGCGCGCATCGACGTGGGCGAGGGGCCGACGGGCGTTGCGCTGAAGGAATCGGCGAATCGTCTTTACGTGCTGAACCGGCACGAGAACACGATCTCGGTCGTGAACACGAGCATCAACACCGAAGTGCTTCCGCGCGTCGCTCTCTTCAATCCGGAGCCGGCGGCCATCAAGACGGGGCGGAAGTTCCTCTACGACGCCCAGCTCACATCCGGGCGCGGGGACGTCGCCTGCGCCACCTGCCACGCCTTCGGCGACTTCGATCTGCTGGCCTGGGATCTCGGCGACCCGACCGACACCTTCCCTTACGATCAGCGCCCCCCCCAGTCGGCCTCGGGCTTCCCGGGTGACTGCGGGGCCAATCCGAACGTGGGCGGCTGCGGCCCGTTCCATCCGCTCAAGGGCCCGCAGACGACGCAGACGCTGCGCGACCTCGGCGGCACCGAGCCGCTGCACTGGCGCGGCGACCGGGCGAACTTCCAGGCCTTCAACAAGGCGTTCCCCGGACTCCTCAAGAACGACGCCCAGCTCACCACGACCGAGATGAACGCGTACACCGACTTCATCATGACGGTTCGGTTCCCGCCGAACCCGAACCGCAACCTCGACGACACGTTCACGGCAAGCGCCGCCGCGGGGATGACCGACTACATGTCGATCCTGCGCGATGCGAACGTTCGCACCTGCAACCAATGCCACACGCTCCCGACGGGGACCAACAGCCGCTTCATCAATGCGCTGGCGGACGGCGGGAACGAGGCGCTCAAGGTGCCGCACCTTCGCAACATGTACGAGAAGACGGGTTACGCGGCGCTGCCGCTGGCGGCCATTCCCGTTCCGGCCTTCACCCGCAACGGATTCGGCCTGACGCACGACGGCGCGGTGGATACGCTGTTCAACTTCGTGAGCGCGCCGGTGTTCACCTTCGGGACCGACGTGACGGCCAAGATCAACATCGTCGATTTCATGAACCAGTTCCCGACGGGCCCGGCGGCGACCGTGGGGCACGCAATAACGTTCGATGGTGCGAACAACGGGGACGCGGCGCTGATTGCCGAACTCGACTCGATGTTTCTCGTGCTCAGTCAGGGGGGGATTGATCTCATCGTCGGGGGAGTGTTCGGCGGGATACCGCGGAGCTTCCGCTGCCTTTCGGTGAGCGCGACGCAGGCCAGCTGCCAGCCCGACAGGGCCTCCGAGCCGCCGATCGACGCTGCAGCGCTAAGAACCATGGCCGGCGCGGGCGCTGAGTTGACCTTCATGGCGGTCCCGGTCGGATCGGGTGGCCGCATGGGCCTCGACCGCGATCTCGACGGATTCCAGGACCGGGACGAGATCGACGCCGGCTCCAATCCCGCCGATGCGGGCAGCACACCTGCGGGCGGCGCCGTCCCTGCGCTATCGGGCTGGGGCGCGGCTATGTTCCTTGCCCTCCTCGCCTTCGCCCGCGGGCGGCGCCGGGCGCGGATTCGCAGCTCTTAGGGGTCGATGGAAACCGAGCTCCTGCTCTGGCTCCTTTCACTCGTTCTGGTCCTCCTGGGCCTGGCCGGCTTCGTGTTGCCCGGGCTCCCAGGCCCTCCGTTGCTGCTCGCCGGACTCGTCGTCGCCGCATGGGCTGAAGACTTCGCTTTCGTCGGCGGTGGGACAATCGCCCTGCTCGCGTTCCTTGCC
>JAUYMQ010000028.1 GCA_030698575.1 Deltaproteobacteria bacterium | reverse complement strand
ACACAAGGAAGACCCCCATTCATTGTCTCGTGCGCGAGCAGGTGCCCGTGAGCATCCGGGTGGACCGCATGATCCAGCGGCCGCGGGCGTCCTTGACCTTCACGTACCAGTTGGGAGAGGCGGGGCGCTTGAAGATGCCGGCCTTGGTGCGGGGCATGCTTTAGTTCCTTGGGCGAAGCGGGGGACAAGGGCGCCAATCCTAGCGCCTGCATTCTGGTACGGTGAAGCCGATGTCGGAACAGCCTCTCTGGGAAGATTTGACGAACAGGCGCGTACCGGCCGGTGCTTGGAGCGGGTCGATGTCTACAGAGGCTCTCTTGCGTTCGCAGAGGCCGGTTGCGATCACCCTACTCGTCCCATCTTGTATCTCGTCACAACTGTCTCGAATGAGCATAAGGTACTCACCACTCGCGCAATCGATCATTGCCGCGAGCACGTTGCATCCCCTGTCCCAGCCGACGCCCACGAGCTGCGGTCGATCATCTCTTGCACTTAGATCGGCGGCGAAGAGCATGACTGTTAGTGAGGCCGCCACGGATAGCCACAGAAGCGACTTCATAGATCCCCCCTCTCCAATCTCAGCTCGCGCTTCGTTTCATCATCTGGCCCTTTGAATCCAAATCACCCGCGCCATGAGCCGCACGTCCTTCCGCGACACGATCATCGGCGGCGGCTGAGTGCTATACCGCGTGGGTACAGCACTCTTCCCGGCCGGGATCGTTTCGGCTGTGTCAAGGTGGAACAGCCGAAGGACGACGCCCCGACTCTTCCGCGTTCTTGGCATAGGCCCGGAGCTCGAGCATTCGGCTGGCGAAGAAGACACGCCAAACGAGCGTCTTTCCCGATTGCAGTATCACCACGGCCTCGTCCCACGAGCGCACCCGCGCGCGCGGAAACGACCACCACGTCGCCATCCCCGATCGCCGGCGGCACCGGGACAAGATCCCGGCGGCGCCGCGGGGGGTGGCAGGACCGGGGAACGGCAACTGAGGGCAACGGCGCTGGCGGTAGCCTTACTGGCCCTCTTCATCAGGCTCCGGCGGGCCTGGCGGCGATGCCTCGTTCGATCCCTCTGCGGCGGGTGTGATTGGCGTTGTTCTCGGGCGCTTAGATCGCCTCTTTTTCACCTTCAGCGGTCCCATCGCCTCGCGAGCCTCCGAGGAGAGCATCCGCCGCAGCGCCTCCGCGAGATCCTCCGGGTCCGCCAGAATGCCCTCCCCCCTCCGGATCTCCCGACGGATCACGCGGATGACGTCCTCCTGAAACAGCGCGCGGCCGATCGACGCCGGACTGAGGGCGGTCTTCTGCTCCCAGAACTGATCCAGCTCGCCCTTCTTGATCGACTGGCGGTGAAGGATCCCCAGACACTTGGCGGACCCGTCGAAGTTCTCGTCACTCGACAGATCGGCAGAGAAAGCGAGAACGGACTCGATCCCCTCATCGAACGTGAGGTGATAGAGATTCCAGACGACGCCGTTTGTGAGCAAGACCCACTCGAAATTGTTTTTCGAAGCGTACTGCTCGGCTTGCTCAATGTGACGTTCGCGCAGGGTGACGGCGGCCGCTTTGGCTTCCACGATCACCTTCACAACGCCGGCTATCTTGAGGGCGATGTCTATGTATTTGCCCTTGACCTGCGTCTCACGGCTGATCTCCGAGAGTGCGTCGTAGCCAAGAACATCCTCGAAGACCTTGATCAACCGCTGGACGGTATCCGCCTCGTTCAGGTTGTCTTGGCGGGCTTGCAGAAGGTGCGGCAGGAACTTCCGGAGTGATCTTCAAATATCCAGTGCCATGAGGACACCTCGCACGGCGCTAGACTCTCAGCGCACGATTTGGCTTCTCTCGGGAGCACTGCTCCCTCTCGGTCGCATCACTGGTGAACTGCGCTAAGCCCGTGGGGGGTTCGCCTCGCGCCCGCCAGCTCGAGCCGTCACTTGAACCCGAGCAGCCTCAGAAGGGCCCGGCCCACCTTGCGCTCGCGCCCCTGCTTGCTGAGGGGCACGCCCGCCTTGCGCGAGACCTTGCCCTTGGCGCCCGAGACGCCCAGGGCGCGCTTCCAAAGTGAACGAGAAGCCGAGCTTCCTTCCCACCGTCTCTCCCTTTGGGGCCTTGCCGGGGCCCGGGGCGGGGCGGCTGGGGGATGCCCCACGCTGACCGTCTATTCGCCGTCTATACGGCCCTTCTCCCGGTTTTCCGCTCTTCGGCTAAGTACCCGATTTAATTGGTGAGCCCACCTGGAATCGAACCAGGAACCTACTGATTAAGAGTCATATATCGGGCCTTTCAGCCTTCCCAGCCGCCACGCGCAAAAAACGAAGAAACGTCCCGTCCGCGCTGGCCAATTTCACCCTTTCCGCCGTTTCACGTTTTATCTTGAAACACCCTGAAATTTCAGTTATGTGTTAGCCCCGCGTTAGCCCGTAGAATAACTGACTGTTCAGATGTGAGAGAGGAGGCGTACATGCCAGAGAGCAAGCCGTCCCGGAAACGCCCTCGCAGGGTCTCGCTCACGGCTCAGTTTGCGGCCTCGGTCAAAGTGCCCGATCGCGACCGGATAGCCTACTGGGATTCCAAGTTCCCGCGCTTCGGCCTGCGAGTAACCGCCAACGGCGTCAGGACCTGGGTTGTCACCTATCGCTTTGACGGGCGCCCGCGGTGGCTCACCCTGGGGCACTACCCCGCCCTGGCGCCAGGCGAAGCCCGGGATCTCGCGAGCAAGCGGCTGGCGGACGTGGCGAACGGCATCGATCCCGGCGTCTCGAAGGCCGCGCGCCGGCAAGCCGAGAGCTTCAAAGACCTCTCCGACCTCTACATCGAGCGGCACGCCTCGAAGAAGCGCACGGGCGGAGAGGACGGGCGCGTCATCGCGAAAGATCTGCTCCCGGCCTGGGGCGGGCGCAAGGCGCGAGAGATTCGCCGTGCGGACGTGATTCAGGTGCTCGATAGGATCAAGGACCGCGGCGCGCCCATCATGGCGAATCGGACGCGCTCCTTGATCAGCAAGATTTTCAGCTTCGGTCTCGGCCGCGACCTGGTGGACGCGAACCCCTGCGCCGGTGTCGAAAAGCCGGTGAAGAAGGAGACACCGCGGGACCGCGTGTTATCGCCGGCGGAACTCCGCACCTTGTGGCGCGAGCTCGATACCCTCCCCGAGAAAGTGGCCGCCGCGTTCAAGCTCGCCCTCGCGACGGCGCAGCGCCGCGGTGAAGTGCTCGGGATGCGCTGGGCCGAGCTCGACCTCGAGGCGGGCGCCTGGACGATCCCAGCTGAGCGAAGCAAAAACGGGATGTCTCATCGCGTTTTCCTCGCGCCGATTGCACTGGATCTGCTTCGCCGCCGGCGCGCCGTGGTGGCGCCCGAGTGTCCATTCGTCCTACCCGGTGGCCGCGCGGATCTCCCCTTGAGGAATCTCCAGAAGTACGAGGCCCAGCTCCGCAAGGTAGTCGCCTTTCGCTATCACGACCTGCGCCGCACGGCGGCAACCGAGATGGGGCGCCTGGGCATCACGCGGGAGACGATCGGGGCGGTGCTGAACCACGCGCAGAAGAGCACGACGGCCATTTATGACCGCGCCACGCGGGACGATGAGAAGCGCCGGGCGCTGTTGCGCTGGGATCGCCGCCTCTCCGCGATCGTCGCCGGCGAAGAGGGCGGCCAGGTGGTGGAGCTGGCCCGATGAAGCGCGCGAAGCCCCGGCCGTCCTGGGATCGGATTTTCGCCGCCGCGGTGCCCAACGCGGTGTTTGCTGAAATCAAGAAAGAGACGGGTGTCACATTCACCCCCCGTCAGAAGCAGGGCTGGCGAGTGGCGGCGCACACGCACGCGACGGGCCGGCTGAAAACATGGCCGGAATGGCGCAGCGATTTTCCGGGGCTTCAGAAAATCGGCTCTTCTCCCAACTGTGTGGGTGGTCTAAACGTCTGAAAATGAAAACGCATCGGTGATCCAGTAGTCTCCCGACCGCGGACCTAGCGGGTTTCGCGGATAGGCGAGCCGGAGCCGATGCGCATTGAAACCGTTATCAAAAAAGACCACGGGATGAAAGCCCACCGGGTGGTCGCCCTTCGAGAGGTTCCGGGAGGGCTCGAGGCGCAGGTCGAGCGACGTCGAAACGGGCGGCTTGTTTGCGGG
>JAUYMQ010000027.1 GCA_030698575.1 Deltaproteobacteria bacterium | reverse complement strand
ATCCCGTCCGGCTCGATCGCGTCCGCGGGGAGATCGAGTTCCGCAACGTGACGTTCGCCTACAACCCGGGCGACGTCATCCTTCACGACGTCTCTTTCATCGTGAAGCCGGGGGAGAAGATCGCGCTGGTCGGGCATACGGGCGCGGGGAAGACGAGCATCATCAAGCTGCTGGCGCGGTTCTACGAGCCGCAGTCCGGGCAGATCTTCCTCGATGGCGTCGACATCCGCCGGCTGCGCCTCCACGATCTCCGCCGCCACATTGGCATCGTGCTGCAGGACGTCTTCGCCTTCTCGGGCGACATCGACTACAACATCCGCCTCGGCAATCCGGACATTTCCCCGGAGCGCGCGCGAGAGGCGGCGCGCCACGTGAACGCGGATCGATTCGTAGAGCGCCTTCCCAACGGCTATCACGAGCAGATTCGCGAGCGGGGGGGCAACCTTTCCGTCGGGCAGCGGCAGCTCCTCTCCTTCGCCCGGGCGCTGGCCTACGACCCGGCGATCCTGGTGCTCGACGAGGCGACCTCGAGCGTGGACACCGAGACCGAGATCCTCATCCAGGACGCGGTGCACAAACTCATGTCCGGGCGGACGTCTGTCGTCATTGCGCACCGGCTCTCCACCATCCGCTACGTCGACCGCATTATCGTCCTTCACAAGGGGAAGGTGCGGGAGGTAGGCACGCACGCGGAACTGCTGTCCGAGCGCGGAATCTATTACAAGCTCTACCAGCTCCAGTACCAGAACCAGGAGCCCGTCCCGGTAGCCGCGCCGCCCCCGGTAGCCGGAGGCGGGGGCTGAGCCGGACGCCCCGCGGGATCCTCTCAAGCCGCGGCCTGCGGCACCCGATGATCTCGACACGAACGCTTGCCCTTGTGAATCAGGAGGCGCCGATGTGCGTGCTCACCCATGACGAAATTATCCGCGAGATTCAGGAGGGAAGGATCGCGATCGATCCTTACGATGAGGCCATGGTCGGCCCCGGATCCGTGGATCTTCACCTGGGAGACGAAATCCGGGTCTTCAAGCGCGAGAGCGCGCCTTTCGTGGTGGACGACCAGCCTGACTACGAGGCGGTAACCGAACGGCTGCCGATCGACGGTCAATTCGTGCTCGAGCCCGGCGCAACCATCCACGGCCTGACGCGGGAGCGCATCAGGCTTCCCGGGAACATTTGCGGCTGGCTGGAGGGACGGTCCCGGTTCGCCCGGCTCGGGCTCATGATTCACGTGACGGCGGGTTTCATCCAGCCGGGCATAGACAACCACCAGGTCCTCGAACTCTCGAACACCTCGCGGGAGCCCCTCGCTCTCCGCGCGGGGCTCCGGCTCTGCCAGTTCATCTTCGAGCGCACCGAGGGACACGCGGTATATGAGGGAATCTTCAAGGATCAGGCCAGCGTCTGATGGGCCCGGCCCGCCGCTTGCCGCCCGTCTCCGACGCGTGTTAGCCTCCCGCCCATGGAACGGCCCGACGAAGGTTTGTTCTCGATAATTCCCCGCGACATCGCCATCGATCTCGGCACGGCCAACACCCTCATCCACATGAAGGGTCGAGGGATCGTCCTGAACGAGCCCTCGATCGTGGCGCTTTCGGGGCAGGACGGCGACGTCGTCGCCGTCGGGCGAGCGGCCAAGGAGATCTACGGCAAGACCCCGCAGCACGTCCGCACCATCCGGCCCCTCAAGGACGGCGTCGTTGCCGACTTCGACGCAACGAGCAAGATGATCAACGCCTTCGTCCGCAAGGTCTCCCGGCGAGGCGGGCTCATCGGGCCGATCGTGGTCATCTGCGTACCGTCGAACATCACTGACGTCGAGAAGCGCGTGGTTATCGAGAGCGGCCAGGAGGCAGGGGCGCGCCGCGTCTACCTCATCGGCGAGACCATGGCGGCGGCCATCGGGGCCGACATCCCCATTCACGAGACCGGCGCGCACATGATTGTCGACATCGGCGGCGGGACGACCGAGGTTGGCGTGATCGCCTACAACGCCACGGCATTCGCGGAGTCCGTCGGCGTCGCCGGCGACGAGCTGAACGAGGCCATCGTCAACGCCGTGCGAAAAAATCTCAATCTCGACATCGGTCCCTATGAGGCCGAGCGCACGAAGATCCAGATCGGTTCCGCCCTGCCGCTCGGCGAGAGGAAGGTGACCGACGTGATGGGCCGTGACCTGATCAGCGGCGTCCCCAAGCAGATCCCCGTCTCCGACGACATGATCCGCGAAGCCCTGAGCCCGACCGTCGATCTGATCGCGAAGTTCATCCTGAAATGTCTCGAAAAGCTTTCGCCGGAGATCTCGGCGGAGCTGCTGAAGACGGGCATCGTCCTCGCGGGCGGGGTCGCCCAGCTGCGCGGCCTCGACGAGCGGATCGCCAAGGAGACGTCACTCAAGGTCCGGGTGGCTGATGATCCCCTGACCACCGTCGTCCGGGGCACCGGAAGGGTTGTGGAAGACATTCCCAAGTATCGCCGCGTCTGCATGGACTAAGCGCGCCCGACGCGCGCCGGATGGCCCCTTGCCCACGTTCTATCTAGTCCAGTCCGTCCTGTTCCTCCTTCTCCTCACGTTCCTCGTATTCCTCGGCACGGAAGTTACGGAGGCCAGGCAGTTGCTGCTTCGGGGAGCGATCTTCCTGGTGGCGGCAATCTTCGCCATGGCGAGCTGCTTCATCGGGCTGCTGCGCGGCGGCGCGACTGCGCGGCTGCGCCGGATCTACGGCGGGGTCTCATTCCTCTTTCTCGTCTCGATGCTCGCCGTGCAGATCTCGCGCGCCATCGAAGTCTATCCGGCGATGAGGCGCGTGCAGCGCATGACCGAATGGTTCATCCCGCGGTTGAACCGGCTGGCCTGGTGGGAGGGGTTGCGGGGGCCACTCCACGATTTTGAATATCTGATCGTCACGGTCGCGATCCTGCTTCTTCTCACGATCGGCTTCGCGCTGGCCCTCAGGCGCTCCGCCGGCGACTCCGCGCCCCCCGCTCCCACAGAACTTTCTTGACACGCCACGGGGCAGCCGTCACACTCAGGCTGCGCGATTGTCCGGTGATTCCGGGGAAGTCCCGCACAGGGGCGTCTCCGGAGGGGGGGGAACATGTTTCTGCGAACGGCGGCCTTCGGGCTGGCCCTGGCGCTCGTGTTTGCGCCGGCGCCGCCGGCGGTCGCGTCGGACACCGGCGGCACCTACGATCAGAATTACCAGGTGGAACAGCAAGAAGAAGAATCAACCTGGGCCCAGGCGGGTCTGGGGATCGCGGCCATCGGAGCTGATTTCCTCTACGTCCCGGCGAAGTTGATCTACGGCGCGCTCGGTCTCACCACGGGAAGCGCCGGATGGATCCTCACGGGCGGCGACGGGGAGGTGGCGGATCGTATCTTCACGCCCTCGCTCCGCGGCACCTACGTGCTGACGCCCCGGCATCTGACCGGCGAGGATACGATCCACTTCGTCGGCAGCGAGCGTTACTCAACAACCAGCACGGCGGAGGCTGACTACCCGCCCGATCAGCAGGGCGGCATGGTCGCCGGCGGTGATTCGGGAATCGTCGAGGAGCAGTTCTAGAGAGGAGCGGCGCGCGTTGCTCCGGTTTCCCCCCGGCCGGGCTCATGGCGCGTGATCGAGGATCTCATGGTGAAAAACGAGAGAGGGAGCCCCAGGGCTCCCTCTCTCCGTTGGGGCTCAGGCGGGCGGGGCGTCCCGTTTGGCGGCCCTGCGGGCGAGAATGCGGGAGAAAGCCGCGTGGTATTCCCCGGGGGACCGGGCGCCGACAACGGCCACCCCGTGCAGGAAGAATGCAGGAACGCCGGTCACCAGGAGATCCTCCGCATCCTCCCGGTGGCGGTCCAGTTCGTCGCGGAAACGTCGTCCGATGACCTCTTGTTCGAAGCGCGAGCGGTCGAGGCCTGTTTCGGCCGCGATATCGCAGAGCACGTTCCGGTCGCCGATGTCCGCTCCCTCGATGAAGTAGGCTCTGAAGACGCGCTCGCGGTAGGCGTCCAGGCGCCCTTCTCGCCGCGCCAGCTCAGCGCCCTCCAGAGCGAGCCGGCTCGAGGGAAGGAGCGGAGGTTGCGCGATGGGCACACCGGCCCCGGCCGCGAACTCCTCGACCCGGCGCCACCTCCCGCTGAGCCCCATCCGCGCGAGGGCCTCCTAATGACTGACGCCACAGGCTCCCCCCGATCAGGCGTTCTCGGCCGGGCCGTTCTCCTCACCGGGCCGGAGGTGGACCGGCTGGATCCCCGGCTCCTCGGGGCGGAGTTCCGGGGGCAGATGAGAGATGTCGTTCAGGACGCGCAGGTGAAGGCCCTGGATTCCCCGCTCGAAGCTCGTCACGCCGGTCGAGCTCTGTGTGAGGCGCCGGAAGTGCGTGAGGCTCATCCCGAGGAAGCGGCAGAGCAGGGTGAGGAGCGTCATATTGTGTGAGACCGCGACGATGCTGCCCCCGGTGTGGCGATCGAGAAGCAGGGTGAAAGCGCGCCAGGCGCGTGTCTGAACCTCGGTCAGGGTTTCGCCACCGGGGATGCGGACTTTCCCCGGCTCCTTCCCGAAGGCGGCGAGGAGCTCCGGGTACTCGCGGGCGATGTCACTCAGGTAGCGCCCCTCGAGGTCGCCCTGATCGAACTCGGAGAGGTCTCCGATAATCTGGACCTCGAGGCCGTGAGCAGAGGCGATGGCCTCGGCGGTCTGCCGCGCCCTCGCAAGCGGGCTCGCGTAGACCGCCTCGAGGGGCTCCGCGGCGAAACGCGCCCCCAGGGCCGACGCCTGGGCCATTCCGCGCTCGTTCAGCGGAATGTCGGAGACGCCCTGGACACGGCGCACGCGATTCCACTCGGTCTCGGCGTGGCGGGCGAGGTGGATCCTGAGCGGGGACTTCGCGTTATCAGGCGGCACTGACGCTCCCTCTGCATGGGTCGGGCGCCTGTTCACGTTGCGGGGTCACGGCGCGTCCGAACGGGCAGATTAACCCACGTCGCTGGCGACCGCAAAAGCCCGGCACGCCGCGACTGGTTCGCTTCTCCAGGCGGCGCCTCGCACACCGCGCGTTGAAAGGGCCGTGTCGATTATCTATAAGAAGAGTCCGGCCACGAGGGGATGAGCCAAGAAGGGATAAGCCACGAAAGGGTAAGGAGGTATCTTTGGAACAGGTTACCGTCATCGGCGCCCTCGTCGGCGGCTTCGTCTCGTTCGCTTCACCCTGCGTCCTGCCGCTCGTGCCAGGTTACGTCTCCTACATTTCAGGGCTCACCCTCGACGAGATCGCCGCCGAGGAGAGCCACCACCGCGTCCCACCGCGCGTTCTCTGGAACGCCATCGCGTTCATCCTGGGCTTCTCCGCGATCTTTATCGCCATGGGCGCCGTGGCCACCTCGGCCGGGCAGCTTCTGGTCTCCTACCGGCACATCCTCGGACGCATCGCCGGGGTCATCGTCATCCTCTTCGGATTGCACCTCATCGGCTTGCTCAAGCTCAGCTTTATCTATCGCATTCGCGGTTTCCAGAACCTCCCCGCGCGAACGGGCCTCTTCGGCAGCAGTTTCGTTCTGGGCGCCGCCATCAGCTTCGGCTGGCTCCCTTGCATCGGCCCGGTGCTGGCCACCATTCTGACGATGGCGGCTGCGCAGGAGACCGTCCGCGAGGGGGTAGGGCTCCTGTGCCTCTACAGCCTGGGGCTCGGCATTCCTTTTTTCCTGTCGGCCCTCGCCATTCCGGTGTTCCTCTCCGGCATGAAGCGCTTCCGCCGCCACATCCGCACCGTCGAGATCCTCGCCGGATGCGTGCTCGTCATCCTCGGCGTGTTGCTGGTCGCCGATCGCATGACGATCATCCTGAACTATCTCCCCCAGTGGGATTTCGGGGGAAGGCTTTGAGGGCGGTGGCGGCTGCGCTGGCCTTCCTGGTGATTCTCGGCTGCGGCGCGCCCCATGAGATCGCGCCGGTTGCGGATCTCCCGGATGTCATGCTGGAGGGGCTCGACGGGCGCGAGGTGGCGCTCTCGGGCTACCGGGGGAAGGTCCTGCTCATCGACTTCTGGGCCACCTGGTGCGCTCCCTGCGAGGAATCCATCCCGCTTCTCTCCAAACTCCAGGCTTCTTACGGCGAACGGGGTTTCCAGGTGGTCGGCATCGCCCTCGACGTGGGCGGGAGCAAGGTCGTGGCGCCCTACGCCGCCGAGCGGCGGATGGACTACGATGTGCTTCTCGGCGACGAGGGAACCACGCGCGCATTCGGCGGCATTCCCGGCATCCCGGCCTCGTTCCTGATCGACCGCCAGGGTCAGATCGTCCGCCGATTCGTGGGCATCGTGGATCGCGAGGAGTACGAATCGCTCATCAAGACCCTGCTTTGAGCCGCGCCTGTGCTCAGGGGCGGCCATGAGCGCCGCCGAGCGCGTGATCGTCTTCACCAAGGCGCCCTCGCCCGGCCTCGTGAAGACGCGGCTCGCGCTCGTGATCGGCGCCGATATGGCCGCCAGGCTCTACCGCGCGATGGTGGCCGACACGGTGCGCTCGGTTTTCACGGAGGCGGGTCTCGCGGGGACGCTCGCGTGCACACCGGCGCCCGACGAGTTTCTCCGCACCCTGGCCGGGACCTGGCGCCTTTCGCTCGATGTGCAGCGGGGCGCCGATCTGACCGAGCGCCTCGCCGACGCGACGGCGCGAGCCCGGGCCGGCGGCGCGGCGCGGGTCCTCTTCATCGGCGCCGACTCCCCGACGCTGCCGAGGGCCTTCGTCGATCTCGCTTTTGCGCGGCTGCGCGCGGGGCGCGACGTGGTCCTCGGGCCGAGCTTCGATGGCGGCTACACGCTGGCGGCCCTCGGACCAGCCGCGGCGCCCGGCGCCGTTTTTGCCGGGGTTCCCTGGGACACCGACGGCGCGCTTGCCGCAACCCGGGCCAACGTCGAGCGCGCGGGGCTCCGTCTGGCTTACACGCCTACCTGGTACGACGTCGACGTGATCGCGGATCTGCGAATGCTCCGCGGCCATCTCGAAACGCTCGGGCCGGCGGCCGCCGGTGGCGCGCCCGAGACGCGACGCATGCTCGCGACGATTCCGGCGCTGCGGAATACCCCTGGGGAAAATTGACGTGACCCCGGGCCGCTGCCTGAGGGATCGGCCCGGGCGGAGAGATTGAGGAGGGCGGGCGCTTGGCCTGGCTGCGCGGAAAACGAAAAGTGGGTGGCTCGCCCGGGAAGAAGACGGGGGCGGACTGGAGTCGTTGCACGGCGTGCGGCGAGATCGTCCACGCCGGCGAACTGGCCAGGAACCTCCAGGTCTGCCCGAAGTGCAGTCACCACAGCCGCATGCCCGCCCGCGAACGGCTACGGGGAATTCTCGACGAGGCGGTCATCTGCGGCGAGGGATCCGTGGAAGGCAATCGCGCGCTCTTCGCGTTTTTCGAGATGGCGTTCATGGGCGGGAGCATGGGGAGTGTGGTGGGCGAGAAGGTGACGCGGGTCATCGAGGAGATGATCGAGACGGAGCTCCCGCCTGACCTCCAGCGATCAGAAACGCTGCTGCGGAACGGCCTCATCGATCGCGTCGTCGACCGGCGCAAGCTTCGCCCGACACTCGCGCGCCTGCTCGCCCTTCTCGTTCCGCCGCCTGCGCCCGTCCGCACCGCCTGAGGCCCTCACGGGTCGTTCCCATGAATGCCCCGGCGACGCCTGCGCGCCCCTTCCCGGAGAACCGAAGGTGACTCCCAGAAGATCGTCACGGAGGCCCGCTGCGCCGCTCCCCGAGCGCCTGGCCTGGCTGTACGGCCTCCGGCGGTTCGGAATGAAGCTCGATCTCGAAGCTGCCCGCGCGCTCCTCGACGCGCTCGGAGCGCCGGAGAAGAAGCTCCGGATCCTTCACGTCGCGGGAACGAACGGGAAGGGGAGCACGGCGGCCATCGCGGAGGCAATTCTCCGCGAGGCGGGGTGGCGCACCGGGCTCTACACCTCGCCTCACCTCATCGACTTTGCCGAGAGAATCAGGGTGGACGGCCGGACCATCGGCCGGCGCGCGCTTCTCGATCTCACCGGCCGCGTCATCGCCGCGATGCCCGAAGTGGCCTCCCGAGTGGGCCGCGGCGTCACCTTTTTCGAGGCGACGACCGCGATGGCCTTTCTGCACTTCGCCGAGCGCGGCGTCGAGGCGGCCGTGATCGAGACGGGCATGGGAGGCCGTTACGACGCCACGAACGTCGCCACGCCCCTCGTCTGCGCCATCACGCCCATCAGCCTCGAACATCAGCGGTACCTCGGGCGCACGCTTGCGGCCATCGCCGGCGAGAAGGCCGCCATCGTGAAGCGCGGCGTGCCCGTGGTCTCGGCGGCCCAGGCGCCCGCCGCGCGGCGGGTGATCCAGCGGCGGGCGCGCGAGCAGGGCGCCTGCCTCTCGTTTCTCGGGCGCGACTTTCATGCGCTGGCGCAGCCGGAGGAACGTTTCGACTACGTGGGATTGCGGGCCAAGCTCCCCGGCCTTCGCTGCGGGCTCCTCGGGCCGCACCAGCAGGAGAATGCGGCGGTTGCGCTCGCAGCCTGCGAGCGCCTGTCCGGGCGCGGCCTCGCCGTGGGCGAGAGAGACATGCGTCGCGGCGTGACAGCGGCGCGCCTTGCCGGAAGGCTCGAGCGCGTCCTCCCGGCTACGGCGCGGCGCGGCGCCGTCGTTCTCGACGGCGCGCACAATCCGGCCGGCGCCCGGGCGCTGGCCCGCGCGCTGCCGCGGGTCTTCTCCTACCGCAGGCTCGTTCTGGTCTGTGGTGCGATGTCCGACAAGGATCTGCCGAAGCTCCTCGGGCCGCTGGCGCGCGAGGTGCGCCGGACCCGAGGGATCGCCCTGGCCACCGCGGCGGCGTTCGATCGTTCGGCTAGCGGGACGGAGATCGCACGAGCGCTCAGGAAACTCGGGGCGCGGGCGCGCACAATCCCGTCGGTCGCCGGGGCAGTCGATGCGGCGTTGCGCGAATCGACGGGCGAGGATCTCGTGCTCGTATCGGGTTCGTTCTATGTGGTCGGCGAGGCGCGCGCGCATCTCTCGAGAGGCGCCGGGCGCGCGCCCGTGCTCCCGGGGGCTGTCTGAAGTTGAATCACGGACTCTGGGAGGGGGGCGTCAGACCGGGTTCCCCGTAAGCGCGCCTTTCGCCGAGCGCCCTCCCGGGCCGGCGCGCGGCGGTCTTGTCCATCGGGGCAGCCGAGAGGAACTCTGCGATGGCGGCGTTGGTCTCCAGCGTGCACTCCATTTGCGGTACGTGGCCGCAATCGAGCTCGAGGTGTCGCGCGGGCGGGAGCGCGCGGCGCACGTGGCTGGCGAACGCTATCGGCACGAGCGTGTCACGCTTCTCCCAGATGAACAGCGCCTCGGGCTCGAGGCGGGCGAGCCGTGTCCAGAAGCCTTTCGAGCCGTGCGGCTCCTCCAGATAGATCTGCCGTGCCGCTGCGTAGAACGCCATGCGTCCCCGGGGCGTCATGTAGGATCTCAGAAACTCGTCCACGCCGGCGCGCACCCAGTTGGTCTCGGCGCCCGGGATCATCCGGTGGACAAATCCCTCGATGACCGGTCTGGGCGCGAGCTGGATCAAGCTGAGCTCGGGGCGGAGCAGCCGCACGAGAGGCGCCCACGGGCGCTCGCGCTTCCAGGCGAGCGACGGCGCGAGCAGCACGAGCCGCCGGACCCGCTTCGGATAGCGCAGGCCCACCTCGAGGGCGGTGCGCCCGCCCATGCTGTTCCCGATGACGTGCGCCCGATCGATGTGCAGCGAGTTCATCAACTCGGCGACGGCGCGGGCGAAGAAGGGGGCGTGGTAGGGGGCGAGCAAGGGCTTCGTGGAATCGCCGAAGCCCGGTAGATCCAGTGCGATCAATCTGAAAGCGCCGGAGAGCCCGAGGAGGGTGGGGAGAAAGGATCCCTTGGTCGCGCCGAGGCCGTGGATCAGGATGACCGGGACGCCGGCGCCCCCCTCCATCACCGAAAGCACGCCCGAAGCGGTCTCGACCTGACGGAAGCGGAGCCGCCCGGGCCCCGTGACGCCGCTCGTTGCGGCCAGCAGCGCGACCCCCAGATTCAAATTTCGGCGAATGATAAGCCGCCCCTGCCGGAAGGCCAGGAGCCCCGCTCGCCCGTCTTCCGCGATCTCCGCCCAGGTGCCCGTATCGGCCGCAAGCGTGGCTTCGGGGGCCGGTCCCCGCGCCGCGCCGATTTCGGCGTTCCCTGGCTTCAGGGTCACGTCCCATTCGCCGGCGCCCGAGGCGATCAGGCGGACGCGCAACCCCTCCGGAGGCGGTTCGAAAACGCCGGCGTCATAGCGGCGGATGAGCGCATCGAGGCTGGCTGGCGGCTGCGCCATGGTCCCTGGTCCTCCCGGTTCGCTTTCAGTGTTGACTCTACGCGCGCCGCGGTCAAGTCTCGATGCGGCGAAACTCCCGGCCGCAGGATTTGCGCCACCGGGACTCATCTTCATCCGTCTCAAGGCCGCGCGGCCTTGAGACACTCAATGGTGTAGGAACCCCATGTCGATCGATCAGCCGGGCCTCACGCGCCGGGCCTTCCTCCGCCGTTCGGGCCTCGCGGTTTCCCTCGCCGCATTGGCGCGCCTCCCCGCGGCGACGGCCGCCGCGGCGCTCGCCGGGGCGGTTGCCGGCGTCGGCGTGCTTTCGGAACGGGAGCGCGACATTCTAGCGCATATAGTGGGTCGCAAGGTTCACGCGGGCG
>JAUYMQ010000025.1 GCA_030698575.1 Deltaproteobacteria bacterium | reverse complement strand
CCCTCACCCCCCTGCCGGCGCGGCCGGGAGCTGGAGGTGGGAGCGCAGAGGGAAATTCTTTTCACACGGGGCGCGAACGCGAACCGTTCCGTGTAGGTAAAACTTTTCCTTTTTTAGCACTCTGCAGGGAGACCGATCCAGTGTCCCTTGATTCCATTGGGGCGAAGGCCCCGCAAATCCCCCTGCATCGGCGGCTTCCATGGGCGGGCAAGTCAGATTTTTTCCTAAAAGGTAACTTATTTTTCCCACGGAGATTACCACCCCCGTCCCGGGAGAGTCAATCGCCGGAACCTCGATTCCCCCCGTCCCGCCAGGTTCCGGGAGGCCGGATCCCCCCGCCCGCCACGGTGGCCGGGACGGTAAGGGGCCGGAATATAGGGGATTTCCGAGCACGCCGGGAGCCCGTACCCGGCCCGGCCCCGGGGCCGGGTCACGCCTTCAGGCAATACTGGCACCCTGGCCCCACGAACTGTCCTATCGTAAGCTCGCGTCCCAAACTTGAGACGCGAGGCGCGGACGCCCCGGCCCCCGCGCGCCACGCCCTCTACTCCGTCACCTCTATCGCCTCCAGGAGGAAGAAAGCTTGACGCGGAAGGCCACCGGACTGCCTGGAAGCGAGTCCGCCGCCCGGACGCGCGGCGCGGAGCTCCGCGCCGCGATCGAGCGCCACAACTACCTCTACTACGTGCTCGACAACCCGGAGATCTCCGACGGTGCGTACGACCGGCTGCTCGGCGAGCTGACTGCGCTGGAAGAAGCCTTTCCGCAGCTGGCTGATCCCACCTCGCCCACGCAGCGTGTGGGCCACGCTCCCCTCGACAAGTTTCTGCCCGCCCGGCACCCCGCGCAGATGCTGTCGCTCTCGAACGCAGAGAGCGCGGAGGAGACTCGCGAGTTCGACGCTCGGCTGCGGCGCATGCTCTCGCGTGAAGAGCCGATCCGCTACACGGCGGAGCCGAAGATGGACGGTCTCGCGGTGGAGGTCATCTACGAGAAGGGCGTGCTGGCCCGGGGCGCCACCCGCGGCGACGGAACGGTCGGCGAGGACGTCACGCAGAATCTGAGAACCATCCGCAGCCTGCCGCTCCGGCTCCTCCGAAATTCCGGCGCGCCCCCGCACCCGCCCCGCATCGCGGTTCGTGGCGAGGCTTACATGGGTATCGCGGACTTCGAGAGATTGAACGAGGAGCGGACGCGGGGTGGCGAACAGCCTTTCGCGAACCCCCGCAACGCGACCGCCGGCTCCATCCGGCAGCTGGATCCGCGCGTCACGGCCTCGCGCCCGATCGACATCTTCTTCTACGGGGTGGGCCATGTGGAAGGACGCCGGTTCACCAGCCAGTGGGAGATCCTCGAAACGCTACCCGGCTGGGGGCTCCGGGTGAACGACCGCGCGGAGCGCTGCGAGGGGATCGACGCGGCCGTCGCGTACTTCGAGCGCCTGGCCGCCGCACGCGACGGCCTTCCGTACGAGATCGACGGGGTCGTCATCAAGGTCGATGACCTGCGCCTCCAGGAGGAGTTGGGAGCCATCGCGCGATCGCCCCGCTGGGCCATCGCCTGCAAGTTCCCGCCGCGGCAGGAGACCACCCGGATCACGAAGATCGAAGTCTCGGTGGGGCGGACCGGGGCCCTCACACCCGTGGCGCATCTCGAGCCGGTGAACATCGGCGGAACGACTGTCAGGCGCGCAACGCTTCACAACCAGGATGAGATCGACAGGAAGGACATCCGCGTGGGCGACAGGGTCCTGGTGCAGCGGGCGGGCGACGTGATTCCCGAAGTGGTGAGGGTGGTCGAGGGTAAACGAAGCGGGAAGGTGCGCAAGTTCCGCTTTCCGGTGCGGTGCCCCGAATGCAGCGGACTCATCGAGCGGGCCGAGAGGGAGGCCGCCGCCTACTGCGTGAACGCCCAGTGTCCGGCGCAGGTGAAGGAGCGCATCCGGCACTTCGCCTCCAGGCGCGCGATGGACATCGACGGGCTGGGCGAGAAGATTGTGGCGTTGCTGGCCTCGGAGGGGCGTATCGCCAGCGTGGCCGATCTATACAAGCTGGAAGCGGAGCAGCTCGCCCCGCTCGAGCGGATGGGCGAGAAGTCGGCCGGGAACCTCGTCGATGCGATCGCGCGAAGCAGGGAGCGCCCGCTTTCGCGGCTGCTTTTCGCGCTTGGAATCCGCCACGTCGGCGAGCAGACGGCGCGCCTGCTCGCCGCAGCCTTCGGTTCGCTCGACGCCCTGGCGGTCGCAGGCGAGGACGATCTCGTCGCCATCGATGGGGTGGGGCCGGAAATCGCCGCCAGCGTCCAGAACTTCTTCCGCGAGAAGCGCAACCGGCAGCTCATCGAGCGTCTGGCCGCGACGGGCGTTCTCCCACCCGACCGCCCGGGCGCAGCCCGGGCCCCGGAAGGGCCGCTGGCGGGAAAGATCTTCGTCTTCACCGGGGGACTCGCAGCAATGACCCGGGACGAGTCCGCCGAGGCCGTGCTCGCTCTGGGCGGAAAGGTAAGCAGTTCGGTGAGCAAGAAGACTGATTATGTGGTGGTGGGCGACGAGGCCGGAAGCAAGGCCGCAAAGGCGGAGAAGCTCGGTGTCGAGACGATGGACGAAGCGGCCTTCCTGAAACTCATCGGCCGACCCGCCTAGTGCAGAGTGGTCGGCTTTCGGCTTGAACGGTAGTCCAGGATTGCCTCGATCGGGTGCAGGATCGACTTCGCGAACATGTAGGCCGGCGCAGTCGAG
Organism: Deltaproteobacteria bacterium; assembly: GCA_030698575.1. Classification (GTDB taxonomy): domain Bacteria; phylum JAUYMQ01; class JAUYMQ01; order JAUYMQ01; family JAUYMQ01; genus JAUYMQ01. The sequence continues at coordinate 1,277 of JAUYMQ010000025.1, read as the reverse complement.
GCCTGCGGGTGGGTCTGGAACTCCTTCACCCGGTAGCAATCCGTGCAGACCGTGGCGACCTTCGGCTTGTACCCCTTGACCTGGAACAGCTTTCTCGACTCCTGATAAATCTCGCTGTTCCAGATCTTCTTGAGCGGCGCCTCCAGGATGTTCCCGAAATCGTCGCTGCCGTTGTAAGCCTCGATGTCACAGCAAGGGCTCACTCCGCCGTCCGAGTTGATCTCGATGAAGTACCAGGGGCGGGCGCAAACCGGATCGACAGCCTGGTTCTCGGTGTAGAATTTGGCGGCGACTTCGGGTCGGAGCTGGTTGTTGACCCGCTCGTCGTTGAACCGGTTGCCCGCCGTCATGAAGTAAATCTCGTCGAAGCCGATCTCCTTGGCCATCTTCCTCGCCATTTCGACTTCATCCTGGTTGTGCTCGAACAGGAGGAACTGCCAGGCGATATGCGGGAGCTTGCTCCCCAGCCGCCTCTTCGCCGCGACGATCTCGCGCACGTTGTCGAGCACGGCGTCCAGATTTCCCCGGATCCGGTAGCGCGAGTAGGACTCCTGGGTCGCGCCATCGACGCTCACCACCAGCCGCTCGAGCCCGCTCTTCACCAGCCGTTCACCGCCTCCCTCGGGCAGGTGATTCAGGTTCGCCGAAACCAGCGTCCCGAGATTGTTCGACGAGGCGGTCTCGATCATGTCGAAGATGTGCTTGTTGAGGAATGCCTCGCCCCAGGCGTTGAAGGCGACGTTGAAGACGTAGGGCTTGACCTGATCGACAACGCGCTTGAAGTCGTCGTGGCTCATGACGCGCTTGCGCCGGTTGTCAACGAGCCGGAGCCCTTTGGGGCATCCGGGGCACATGAGGTTGCAGGTGCTCGTCACCCCGATGACCATCCAGTAGGGATAGCCGAACATGCGGGCGCTGCGGAGGAACCGGCGCTGGAACTCGACGATGATCAGATTGAGGAGCTTCCGGGGCGTCGCGTGCCTCTTCAACTCGAGAAGGTGGCGAGCCCTCACGCTCTTGTTGAAGTAACGCATGGCCCTGACGAGGGCGCTCTGATCCGTCGTTGCGGCCATCAAGTCACTCCTTGGTTGCCCTGTTCACTCAAGTTGACTGTCGAGTTGATTTGCGGAAACCCGTCCGCCCGCTCTGCGAGCTATCCCGATCGATCATCGGCCGACGGCGCCCGGCGTTTGAGGGGCCCGGCACACAGGCACGGGGTCCTTGCAAAGGTTGCAAGCATTATGCCAGCGCAGCCGGGGCCGACGGGCGCGGGCAAA
>JAUYMQ010000280.1 GCA_030698575.1 Deltaproteobacteria bacterium | reverse complement strand
CGGGCCCGACCACCTTCACCGTGCCCGCCTCCACCGCCTCGGGCCGCTCCGTCACGTGGCGGAGAACCAGCACGGGCTTTCCGAGCGAGGGGGCCTCTTCCTGAATTCCGCCGGAGTCGGTGAGAATGAGCGTCGAGTGCGCCATGAGCGACACGAACGGGTGGTAGTCGAGTGGAGGGACGAGGCGCACGCGCTCCTTTCGCCCGAGAAGCGGGCGCACCACCTCCCGCACCGCCGGGTTCAGGTGCAGCGGGTAGATGACCTCGACATCCTCGTAACGATCCACCAGATCGAGAATGGCGCCGCAGATCTCGCGCAGCGGCTCGCCCAGGTTCTCGCGTCGGTGCGCAGTGACCAGGATCAGACGGCGGTCCGGCGCGGGACGCCAGCCTGGAACCGGCGATCGGGAGAGCGGCTTCGCGGCGACCGCGAGCACGGCGTCAATGACGGTGTTCCCCGTGACGAGAACGCGCGAGGCGGGGATTCCCTCGCGGAGCAGCGCCTCCCGCGCTCGGCGTGTGGGCGCGTAGTGCCAGTCGGCGAGGTGCGAGGTGAGGACGCGGTTCATCTCCTCCGGAAAGGGCTGGAACTTGTCGTAGGTGCGGAGGCCCGCTTCGACGTGACCCACCGCGACGCGCCGGTAGAAGGCCGCGAGCGCAACGGTGAAACTGGTGGTCGTGTCGCCCTGAACGAGGACGAGATCCGGCGGATCGTCATCGAGAAGTCGGCCGACACGCTCGAGCGCGCGGTGGGTGATCTGCGTGAGTGTCTGGCGGGGTCGCATGACGTCGAGATCATGATCGGGGACAATGCCGTGGAGGGAGAGAACCTGGTCGAGCATCTCGCGGTGCTGCGCCGTGACGACTACGCGGGTTTCAATTCGCGGCGAGGCCGCCTTCAGGGCGGCGACCACGGGCGCCAGCTTGATGGCTTCCGGCCGGGTGCCGAAGGCGATGAGCACCCGGAACCCGCTGCGCTTGCGCTTCATTCACCGCCTTTCGGGAACCGGGGTCCTTCCGTCGAGCGCCAGGCCCGGCCGGCGAGAGCCAAGCTTGAACGAGCCACGGTGTACAGGATGCCGCCGCGGTTGTATACCCCCCTCAAGGGAGCCCCACAGGGTGCCGAAATCTATCATGCCGGCCGCGTTTCCGGACCTGGAGCCGGCCAGGGGCCGGCCAAGCCCTGGCCGAGCCGAGGGAAGGCCCGCCGGAGCGGCCGATTGATTGCAACGTAGCAAAAATACAGATAAAATCGCCAATTCTGTTCACGCCTCGCAGGGGGTCACGGTGCAGACGCGTTTCAAGGACAAGGTCATTCTCCTCACGGGCGGCACGGGTTCCTTCGGCCGTGCCTTCACCTGCCGGCTGGTCCGGGATCACGATTTCAGGGCCCTTCGCGTCTTGTCGCGGGACGAGTTGAAGCAGAGCGAGATGCGCTCGGAGATCCAGGACCCCCGCCTCCGCTTCCTGCTCGGCGACGTCCGCGACCGCGAGCGGGTCTACCGGGCCATGCAGGGGGTCGATGTGGTGGTGCACGCGGCGGCCCTGAAGCAGATCCCCGCCTGCGAGTACAACCCCTTCGAGGCCGTCAAGACGAACATTCTCGGGGCCCAGAACCTCATCGACGCCGCCATCGACTGCGGGGTGGAGCGGGTCGTTGCTCTCTCCACGGACAAGGCCGTGAACCCCGTGAACCTCTACGGGGCGACCAAGCTCTGCGCCGAGAAGATAGTCATCCAGGGGAACGCCTACACCGGCGGGCGAAACACCCGGCTGAGTTGCGTGCGGTACGGCAACGTCGTCGGGAGCCGGGGCTCTGTCATTCCGCTCTTCCGCGAGCAGCGCCCCTCGGGCGTGCTGACCATCACCGATCCCCGCATGACGCGCTTCTGGATCACCCTCGACGAGGCCGTGCAGCTCGTGCTCGATGCCGTCGATCTCCTTCACGGCGGCGAGATCTTCATCCCCGTGATCCCCAGCATGAAGGTCACCGACCTGGCCCGCGCCATGGCGCCCGACTGCGAGATCAAGGAGATCGGGATTCGCCCCGGCGAAAAACTGCATGAGGTCATGGTCACCGAGGACGAGGCCCGCCACGCGCTCCGCTTCGACAAATTCTTCGTGATCGAGCCCGAGCACCCCTGGTGGAAACGAGAGAAGTGGGAGGGAGGCAAGACCCTGCCCGACGGATTCCGCTATTCGAGCGACAACAACACACAGTGGCTCACCGTCGAGGAGCTCCGCCGCATGATAGGCGAAGGGTGACATGCCCAGGGATCGCAGCAGCTCTCCCCTCCCCTACGGGCGGCAGTGGCTCGACGAAGAGGACGTCCAGAGCGTTCTCGAGATCCTCCGCGGGGACTGGATAACCCAGGGCCCGGCTATCGATCTTTTCGAAAACAATCTTTGTCGCGCGGTCGGCGCGCGCTTCGCGGTGGCCTTCTCGAGCGGAACCGCGGCCCTTCACGGAGCGGTTTACGCCGCCGGCGTCGGTCCCGGCGCCGAGGTCGTGACAAGTCCCCTCTCCTTCGTCGCCGGCGCGAACGCCGTCCTCTATCAGGGAGGGCGGCCGGTCTTCGCCGACGTCAGCGCCGACACCGGAAACCTGGATCCCGAAGCCGCGCGCCGGGCACTTTCGCCGCGCACCCGGGCGTTGCTCCCCGTCGATTACGCCGGCCACCCCGCTGATCTCGAGGCGCTGCGCGAGATCGCCCGCGAGCGCGGCATCCTCATCATCGAAGACGCCGCCCATTCGCTCGGGGCACGCCTTGGGGGGCGGCCGGTGGGCGCGCTGGCCGATCTTACGACCTTCTCGTTCCACCCCGTGAAAACCATCACCACCGGTGAAGGCGGCGCCGTCACCACGGACGACGAAGCGCTGGCGCACCGTCTCCGGCTCTTCCGCACCCACGGCATCACGCGCGAGGCGGGAGAATTCCTCCACGGCGACATCGAGCGGGGGCCCTGGTACTACGAAATGATCGAGCTGGGATACAACTACCGGATCACCGATCTTCAGTGCGCGCTCGGGCTCAGCCAGCTTCGCAAGCTGGATGCGTTCGTGGCGCGGCGCCGCGCCATCGTTGATCGCTACCGGGAGGCCTTCAACAAGAGCGACGCGCTCACTGTCCCGGCCTCGAGGCCCGGCGCCGAGCCGGCCTGGCACATCTTCCCGCTGAGGCTCCGATTGGATCGGCTCAGTTCCTCGCGCGGGGCGATCTTCAAGGCGCTCCGGGAGCGCGGGCTCGGCGTGCAGGTTCACTACATTCCCATCCCGCTCCACCCCTATTACCGGAAGCACTTCGGGCATGCGCCGGGGGAGTTCCCCCGTGCGGAGGCCTACTACGCGGCCGAGATCTCGCTCCCGCTCTTCCCGCGAATGAACGACACGGACGTCGAGGACGTCATCGCCATCGTCGGCGAGGTCGTGGAAGAGGCGCGGGCATGAGGCTCGAGATTCCGGACGAGGACTACTACACCGGCCGAATCATGCCCTTCAACGTCTCGGAGAAGGGACGGTCGGAGATCCGCGAGGTCATCCGGCTGCTGCAGGAGGCGGGCGTGCGGGGCCGCGTGCTGGATCTGGCCTGCGGGCCGGGGCTGAACGTCGCCGCGCTGCGCGAAGCCGGCTACGCCGCCTTCGGCGCCGATTACTCACCGAAGGGAATCCAGATTGCGCTGCGCGAGGTGGGCGGGGGCTTCATGAATCTGGACGCTCACCACCTGGCGTTCCGCGACGGCGTTTTCGAAGGGCTGGTGATCACCCACGCGATCGGCCACGTTGCCGAACCGGACCAGGTTCTTGCCGAAGCCTCCCGCGTTCTGGCCGCGGGAGGCGCCATGGTCGTGACCACGCCCAACAGGCGATACATCGAGGTCTATCGTGTCTTCAACGAGAAAGGCCTCATTCCCTACCGGCGCGATACGACAGTGTTGCGCTACTATGATCTCGACGATCTCACGGCCACCCTGGCCGCCGCCGGCTTTACCGTCCGCTCGGCCGTCACCTTCGGCGACCTGCCGGTCCTCGAAGAGCGGCTACTGCGGATGGGTCTCTTGCCCGGGGATGTCCGCCTGGACGACGAGAACCGGCGCGAACGTCTCATCGCACTCGTGACGAAGGAATGTCCATGATCGTGCTCGGCCTCTCGAACGCCTTCGAAAGCGGCGCCTCGCTCACCATCGACGGAAAAACCGTGGCGGCCGCCAACGAGGAGCGATTCAGCCGCAGAAAGCAGGACGACGCCTTCCCCTGGCGGGCCATCGAGTACGTCCTTTCGATGGGCGGCCTGAAGGCCTCGGAGGTCGACGCGGTGGCCTACGGCTGGGGGCGCGAGTTCGACGAGCACAAACTCCTCGGCCCGTTGAGCAAGCGCATGATCCGCGCCGTGCAGGAACAACCGGACTGCGCGGAACTGGTCGAAACCAGGGTGCGGGTGGAGTTGGAGCGCGATCAGGTACGCAAGGACGAGATGGCGCGCGTGGCCGCCGAACAGGGGTGGACCTCGAAACTCCGCGTCTACGATCACCACCTCTCTCACGCGGCCACGGCGTTTCTAACGAGCCCCTTCGACCGGGCGCTCTGCTTCACCGCCGACGCGCGGGGGGATTTCCGGAGCGCGACGGTGCACCTCGGCGAGGGGGAGAAGATCACCGAGCTGGACTGGCGGTCGAGTTTCGACAGCCTCGGCTTCTACTACTCGACGATCACCTTCATCCTCGGCATGCGCCCCGTCCGTCACGAGGGGAAGGTCACCGGGCTCGCGGCCTACGGCGACCCGTCGAAAGCCATCCATGTGATGCGGGAGATGATCGATTTCACGGACGGGAACATCTACGCGAAGATCGGCCGGATGTACAAGCCCTTCTTCACCGACCCGCCTCCCGCGCTCAAGGAGGCGCTTTCCGGGTTCTCGAAGGAGGACATCGCCGCCGCCTGCCAGCAGCACCTCGAGGACGTGATGCTCGCCTACATCCGGCGATTCCTGAAGGAGCAGGCGGACGCGGGCGCGCCCGTCGAGAACATCTGTCTCGCCGGCGGGCTCTTCGGAAACGTGAAACTCAACCAGCGAATTCTCGCCCTCGAGGGCGTCGACAACGTGTTCGTCTATCCGAACATGGGCGACGGCGGGCTCTCGGTCGGCGCCACGCTCAACTTTCTGTCCGAGACGGGCAACCGGATCCAGCGCCCCATCGCGGACGTCTATCTCGGTCCGTCTTTCAGCGACGAGGAGATCAAGAAGGTTCTCGACGCCTACAACCTCACCTACCGTCCCTTCAGGGACAAGGTGGCCGAAACGGCGGATCTCCTCGCCCGGGGAAAGGTCGTCGGCTGGTTCCAGGGGCGGATGGAGTGGGGTCCGCGCGCGCGGGGCGCGCGCAGCATCCTCGTCCACCCGGCCGATAAAACCGTCAACGACTGGCTCAACAAGCGGCTCCACCGCACCGAGTTCATGCCCTTCGCGCCGGCCACGATCCCCGCGCTGGCGGCGCGGAGCTTCGTGGGTTGGCGGCCGGATCACATCGCCAGCCACTTCATGACGATCTGCTACGACTGCACGCCTGAGTTCAAGGAAAGCGCCCCTGCCACCGTTCACGTCGACGGCACGGCGCGGCCGCAGGTGGTCCCTCGCGAGCAGAACCCCGAGTATCACGATCTCATCAAGGCCTTCCATCAGAAGACGGGCCGTTCCGCCATCATCAACACCTCCTTCAATGACCACGAGGAGCCGATCGTCTGTTCCCCCGAGGACGCCGTGCAGTCCTTCCAGAAGGAAAACGTCGACTGCCTGGCGATCGGCAACTGGCTCGTCGGAGAGGAGGGCTAGGCCCTTGCTCCGTCCCGAAGTAAAGGCGGGCCCCAGGACGATTGGCGACGGCCATCCCTTCTTCGTCATCGCCGAGGCGTCGTCGAACCACAACCGCGACATGAAGACGGCCCTGGGCCTCATCGACGCCGCCGCCGCGGCAAGCGCCGACGCGGTCAAGTTCCAGGCTTTCACCGCGGACAAGATCGTCGCGCGCATGCGCGAAAAGCACCCCTATATCGAGAAGATGTTCCCCGAGTCAGGGAGCATGCACGAGGTCTACAAGCAGATGGAGCTCCCCGCGGAATGGCTGGGGGATCTCAAGGCCTACAGCGAGGAGAAAGGGCTCATCTTCCTCTGCACGCCCTTCGACGAGGAGGCGGTGGACGATCTCGAGAAGCTCGATCTGGCGGCCTACAAGATCGCCTCCTACGAGTTGTGGCACCTTCCGCTCATCCGTCATGCGGCGGCCACCGGAAAACCCCTTCTCATCTCGACGGGGATGGCGAACCTGGCTGACATCGAGCCGGCGCTCGAGGCAGCCGAAGCCGGGGGTTGCAAGGAGGTCGCCCTGTTTCACTGCGCCGCAAGCTACCCGGCCGCGTTCACGGAGCTGAACCTGCGCGCCATCCCGGCGATGAAGCGCGCCTTCGGCGTCCCGGTGGGCTACAGCGATCACTCGAACGGAATCACCGCCGCCGTGGTGACCGCCGCCCTCGGCGGAAACATGATCGAAAAACACTTCACGCTGGGCCGGGACATGCCGGGGCCCGATCACCCCTTCTCCATCGAGCCGGACGAGCTCAAGGCGCTGGTGCAGGGCGTCCGCGAGTGCGAGGAAGCGCTCGGGAGTCCCGTGAAGCACCGGCTCCCCTCCGAGGAGGGGAGCTTCGTGATGGGTCGGCGCTCGATCTTCGCCGCCACGGACATTCCCGCCGGCGCCCTCATCCGCGAGGACATGCTGGCCATCCTCCGGCCCGGGACGGGCCTCGAGCCGCGCTTCCTCGATCGGGTTGTCGGCAGGCGCGCGGCGGTGGACATCCGGTCCCAGGATCCGCTCACCTGGGACAAGATCGCCTGAGGGCGCCGCGCGCCCGGCCAGCGCAGGAGAGGAGAGCGCCAAGTGAAGCCCGTTGTGCTGGACGGAAAGCGCGTCGGCCCCGGCGAGCCCGTTTACATCATCGCCGAGGGGGCCAACAACCACGCCGGCGATCACGCCATCGCCATGGAGATGGTGCGTGCCGCGGCGGCCACCGGTGCGGACGCCGTGAAGTTCCAGTGCATGGACGCCGACGCCTTCGCTGTCCCGGATTACGAGTGGTACGGGGTCTACCAGAAGCTGCGCTTCACCAAGCAGGAGTGGAAGGATCTCCGATTCTGCGCCTCGGACAACGGCATCTCGTTCTGCGTTGACGTGCTCGACCCTCCGAGCGTCGACCTGCAGGTCGCCATCGGAACCCCTTTTTTCCGGCTCCACGCCGGCGACCTGGTGAACCCCTACCTGCTCGAGCATGCAGCCCGGACCGGCGTCCCGTTGCTCCTGCACACGGGCATGACGACGCTCGGCGAAATCGAGTTCGCGATCGAGCGCATCACCGCGGCGGGCAACGATCAGATCGTGCTGCTCCACGGCTTCCAGGATCACCCCTCCCACTACGCCGACATGCATCTGCGCGTGATCCGGAGCTACCAGGAGATCTTCGACCGCCCCGTGGGTTTCAATGACCACACGACGGACAGTGTAGCGGCGCTGGCGAGCGTGGGCGCCGGGTCCATGGCCATCGAGAAACATTTCACCACCGACCGCGCGGCCAAGCGATACGACTGGGTGTCGGCCCTGGAGCCCGGCGAGTTCAAGAAGATGGTCGAGGACATCCGCAACGCCGAGGTCTCGCTCGGCGAGGCGATCCGCAGGCCCACGGCGAAAGAACTCGCCTGGCGCGAAAGCACGCGCAAGACGCTGGTGGCGCGCGAGGATCTCGCCGAAGGGACACTGCTCACGCTGGAGCACGTGGACTTCAAGCGCCGTGTCCCGCTCGGCATAGGCCCCCTGGAGGCCGAGCGACTGCTCGGAAAGCGCCTCCGCCGCGCCGTTCACCGAAACGAACCCATTGGACCGGAGGATCTCGCCTAGATGGCCGGGCCCCTCGTCGCCGTGATCACAGCCCGCATGGGATCGGAGCGCCTTCCCGGCAAGGTCATGATGGATCTCGCCGGGAAGCCGGTCACCGCCCACATGGTGGAGCGGCTGCGCCACGTCGACGGCATCGACGCCGTCTGGCTCGGCACGTCGAGTGAGGAGAACAACGTCCCGCTCGTCGCGCTGGCCCGGTCGCTCGGCATCGAGGCCTACGCCGGCGACCCCGAGGACGTGCTCGAACGGCACGTGACCATCGCCCGAAAATCCGGCGCCGAAAGTGTCGTCCGGGTGACTGCTGACTGCCCGCTGTTCGACATGCCCCTCGCTTCCCGGATGATCGCCCACCACCGCGCCACGGGGGCCGACTTCACGTACGTACCCGCGGTCCTCTCCGTCGGCGTGCTCGTGGAAGTCATCAGCCGCCGGGCCCTCGAGCTGGTCCACACGCGTTACCAGGGCGAGTTGATCACGGTCCCGATCAAGGAGCACCCCGAGGAGTTCCACATCGAAGCATTTGGCGTGGGCGGCGACGCGGGCGGCGGCATGGACGCATCGCTTTACCGGCCCGAGTTCCGCCTCACCCTCGACGAACCCGCCGACTACGAGGTGCTGAAGGCGATCTACGAAGCGCTCTACCGTGAAGGGAAGCCGGTGGTCCTGCGCGAGGCGCTGCGCTTCCTGGAAGCTCATCCCGAGATCGTGGCGCTGAACGCCGGGGTGCAGCAGAAGCGGGGAAATCTCTACGCCCAGGAGCTGGATGCGCGCGTTCTGGCGGCCAGGGGAAAGCGGACGGAAGGCCGGTGAACCCCGGCGGGGAGACGCGCTGATCGTGACGAACCTCTACATCAGGGCGGATGGTGGCGCCGAAATCGGATTCGGGCATCTCACGCGCTGCCACGCGCTCGCCCAGGAGGCCAGGCGGCGCGGCCTCCGGCCCCGCTTCCTGACCCACGCGGGCGACGGCTCGGGGAGGGCGAAGCTCGACGCCCTGGGCGAGGACGTTTCGCTGCTGCCGGACGGGTCCGGGAGCGCCGCCGATCTCATGGCGACGCTCGAGGCGATGAAGCGCCGCCAGGAGGGGCAACCGCTCTCGGAGGCAATGCTGGTGACCGACCACAACAGCCTCGACACCTCCTGGATCAGCGGCGCGCGCGACGCGGGGCCGCTCGTGATGAGCCTGAACGATCTGCCCCGCATCACCTACGCCTCCCATATCGTCGTGAACGGGAACCTGGGCGCCGAGCGCCTCGCCTACAGGGTTTCGCGCGACACACAGCTTCTTCTTGGCCCGGATTACTTCTTCTTTCGCGACGCCTTCCTCCGTCCCGACCTCCAGCGGCGGACGCAACCCGATCGCGCGGAACACGTCGTTGTCTCGCTGGGGGCCGGCGATCCGGCGAACGTAACCGAGCAGGTTCTTCGGAGCCTCGAGGGAATCACGCCGGCGCTGCGCGTGACAATCGTCGTCGGCGGCGCCTACGGCCATCTCGAGTCGCTCGAAGAAGCGGCGCGGGGGTCGTCCCACAAGGTGGGGATCAAAGTGGATTTGCCGGAGACAGCCGAGGTATTCGCCACGGCTGATCTCGCGATCTCGGCGGGCGGCTCGACCGCCTACGAGATGGCGCGCCTCGGCGTGCCGGCGCTGCTGCTCGTGCTCTCGGAGACGCAGAAGGACGCGGCCGAGGCGCTGGACAGAGCGGGCGTGGCCCTCTGCCTCGGGGCGCCCGACGGGGCGGATGTCGCCGGCGCACTCGGCGCGCTCCTCGCGGACGGCGAACGCCGCCGCGCAATGGCCGATCAGGGCATGGCGCTGTTCGACGGCCGGGGAAGGGAACGGGTTCTCGACGCGGCGGCCGCCCGCATGGCGGGGACGCATGGGAGAGCCTCCGCATGACCGACGGCAGCCGTCCCGACGATGTGCTCGGGGAGCTCGACCGCGCGGTCGACCAGTTCGAGACGATCTTCGGGGGGATAGAGATCGAGGGAGACGATCTGGCCGGGACCAACCGGCTAAGCGTATACGTGGCCCTTCAGACGGAACAGGCTTTCGCCTCGCCGCGCCTGGCGGAACGGGCCTGGCAGACGCTCGTGGGGCACGCGGTCTACCTTCGATATCGGCTGGGCGGGAGCCGCCCCGAGCCACCGCCCCCCGTTCCGGAGGACCCGAGGCTGCTCTTCCTCTTCGAGGGAGCGAACCCTTCGACCCGCGAGACGCTCAGGCACGTCCTCGAGCAATTCGACTCCGCGGAAGCAAGGGCGGCTACGCCCTACCCCGAGACCCTGTCGGGGAAGACGGGGCACTCCTGGATCGACATCCGGGATTTCCTGCCGAGGACCGAGGGCGCGTCCCTCCGCGGCGCAGGGAAGGCCATCTGGCGAGCCCAGCGGCGCGCGAGGCGCCAGGGAGCCCACCGGGTCTTTCAGAGGCATTCGTTCCGCGCCTGGCTCATGCGAGCCGCGATCCGCACGGCCGCCGCCAGCCTGGGGCTTCACCGGCTTTTCGACGCCCATCCCGCGACGATGCTCGTCACGGCCTCCGACACGAGCTTCTGGGGAAGGTGTGCAACACTGGAGGCGAACCGGCGCGGCATCCCATCGCTCACGCTCCAGCACGGCATGATGGTGGGAGACATGGGCTACACGCCGGTCGTTTCGACGAAATTCGCCGCCTGGGGCGACGCGAGCGCGCGCTGGCTCCAGGCCCGGGGCGTGCCGGCCGAGAAGATCGAGGTGACCGGCGCGCCGCGACTCGACGCGATCGTGAACCGGAAGCCGATTCCGCGTGAAACGATCGCGACGCAGCTTCGCATAAATCCCGCGGCCCGCTGGATAGTGCTGGCCACGAACCCGATCACCTTCGCCCGCAACGCGGCGATGGTCGGCGTCGCGCGGGACGGGCTGCGGTCCTGGGGAGAACAGGCGGTGCTGATCGTGAAGCTCCATCCGTCCGAGGACGCGGCGCCCTACCGGGCGCTCATCGCCTGGAGTGACAACGCCGCGGTCGTCCGGCACGGGGAGGTCGATCTGTACGATCTCCTGGCAGCCGCCGACGCCGTTCTCACGTTTCACTCGAGCGTGGGGCTCGAGGCGATGATGCTCGAGCGGCCGGTGGTGAGCCTCGAGGCCTTCGGCGAGGAAAACCCCCTCCCCTACGCCCGGGAAGGCGCGGCGGTGAGCGCCAGAAGCGCGGCGGAGCTGGTCGCGGCCTTGCGGCGCGAACTTGACCCGGGAGAGATCGGGACCGAGCGCCGCGAGCTGCGCGCGCGATTCATCAGTGACAATCTCTTCGCCGCCGACGGAAAGAGCGGCGAACGCGTCCGCGAGCTGATAAAGACGCTGGCGGCGGGAGGTGCCCGGTGAGCAGGGGGCGACGAATCGCTTTCCGGATCGGCCAGGCGATCGATCGGTCGGGACTGCCCGCCCTGCTCCGGCGGATCTTCACCGCGTTGTACACGCTCTACTCCGCCAAGGATCTTGGATCCTTCGGGCGGGGAAGCTCCATTTCGCCCTGGTGCGACATCGAGGGAGCCGAGAACATCCACTTCGGCACGGGCACGCACGTGCGGTCCGGCTGCCTGCTTCAGGCGACGGCGATGTACGCGGCCGCGCTGGGCAGCGTGGCGCCGCCGCAGCAGCCTGTGCTCCGCATCGGCGACGGGACCCAGATCGGACGCTACTGCCACATCACCGCCAAGGGCCGCATCGAGATCGGAGTGAGGGTGCTCATGGGCGAGCGGATTCTCATCGCCGATCACGACCACGGATTCGAGGACACGACCACCGCGCCGCGGGACCAGCCGCTGACGGTCCCGCGCCCCGTGGTTATCGGCGATTCCTGCTGGATCGGAGACGGGGCTGCCATCCTGGCCGGCGCCACTCTGGGCCGGCACGTCGTGGTCGGCGCGAATGCGGTCGTCCGCGGCGAGGTCGCGCCCTTCACGGTGGTCGTGGGAAACCCCGCCCGACCAGTCCGCCGGTACGACGAGAAACTCGGGAAGTGGGTGTCCCTGGGCCCCCTCAAGGATGAGGCGAGCGAATGAGCTGCCGGGCCAGGAGGAACTCGGCAATGGCAGCCCCGGCCACCTCGTTCCCCTGATCGTTCCAGTGGTTATCTTCGC
>JAUYMQ010000021.1 GCA_030698575.1 Deltaproteobacteria bacterium | reverse complement strand
GCATCTGGTTGAAGTCGCAGTCGTAGAGCGTTCCTTCCCAGCCGACGGATAGGAAGTTGCGGCACATGAGGCCGTCGAGCGTGGCCGCATTGAAGTGCTCGGAGAGGAGGTGCATGTACTCCTCGTACTTCCGCGACTTCCGGAGAAAGGACGCAAAGCGCGAAATGGGCATGTTGGTGATCGTGATCAGGCGGTTGAAGGCTATGCCGAAGTCCTCCGCCAGCGCCTTCTTGTAGTCGGCCTCCAGGGCGGCCTGCGGCGGCGGGAGATGGGTTCCGACCGGGTTGTAGACGAGATCAAGAATGAGGCCCGTACCGGGCCGGCCGTAGCCCAGATCGTTCAGCAGCTGAAGCGCCTCGATGCTGCGATCGAAAACCCCCACTCCTCGCTGCCGCTCGACGTTCTCGCGTGAGTAGCAGGGGAGGGAGCACACCAGCTCCACCTGATGATCGCGGAAGAATGCAGGCAGGTAGGCCTTGCCGGGCTCGAACAGAACGGTCAGATTGCAGCGATCCATGGCGCGCCGCCCGAGGGCGTGGGCGCCGCGCACCAGGCGATCGAATTCCGGACAGAGTTCCGGTGCGCCGCCGGTGATGTCGATCAGCGGAATATCGGAGTCGGCCAGGAAGCGAAGGCAAGCCTCCGCCGTTTCCCGCTTCATGATCTCGCTGCGGTGGGGGCCCGCATCGACGTGGCAATGCTGGCAGATCTGGTTGCAGAGCTTCCCGACGTTTACCTGCAAAACCTCGATGCGGGTCTTGCGGAGCACGACCTCCGCGGCGCGCACGCGCTCGGTGAAGGGCGGGGGGCTGGATTGGAAGTGCTCTGCCATGGAACGCTCTTCTCGAGTCGCGATGGATATTCGGGGCGTGCCGGCTGTATCGGGGTAGATGCCCCGTCCGCCGAAAAGGTTGCGCCGACGGAACGCCGCCGGGCCGACCGTCGCGCCTCCGTCGGAACTGATGTCGCAACCCCTCAAGGATAGGCGCTGTGTCTGAAACCGCAAAGCTCCTTCTATTCGACGTCGACGGGACGCTCATCCTCTCGGGCGGCGCTGGACTCCGGAGCGTCGACGACGCCTGCGAAATGCTCTTCGGTGTGAGCGACGCCATGGCGGACTGCCACCCCGACGGGAAGACGGACCCGGCGATCTTCCAGGAAGTCGCGCGGGCGCACCTCGGGCGCGCGCTTAGCGCCGCCGAATCGGAAGCCGTGGCCAATGCTTACCTGGCCGCGCTTGCCCGCGAGGTGCCGCGGTCGCCGGGTTATGAGGTGATGCCGGGCGTGGGGGCGCTCCTGGAGAGTCTGGCCGCCGATGCCCGATTTGTCCTCGGCCTCGCCACCGGAAATCTGGAGCAAGGCGCGAGCATCAAACTCGCGCGCGCCGGGCTCGACCGCTTCTTCGCCTTCGGCGGCTACGGATCGGATCACGAGGACCGTGTGCGGCTCATCGAGGTCGCGATCGCGCGTGGTTGCGCGCGTGCCGGAAGGAAGTTCCCGCCCGAAGACATCGTCGTCATCGGCGACACCACGCGCGACATCGCCGCCGCGCGAGGCGCCGGCGCGCGCTGCGTCGCGGTCGCAACCGGTTCGACGACGCCCGAGGAGCTTGCCCGCGGAAAACCGGACGCCCTCCTGGAAGATCTTTCCGACATCGACTCATTCCTCTCCCACCTTGTTTGATCAAGGGGAAAACCCTACACAGGCGTGAGTCGGGCGCCCTGTGTAAGACAGTTCCCAATATGGGAAATAGTTTTCCCAGGAAGCCGCACCCGAGGCGAGGAGCGCCGCGGCCGCTGGCCCAAGAAACGCCGTGAGTCCGGTGCTCTAGCGGGGTGCGGCACGGGTTTCCCTCCGTCGCACGAAAATTGCATATAATCTGAACGGTTAGTGCATTCAATGAAGCCGGTTGCCCGCCCTCGGGCCCCGAACTCACTCGCGCGAATTGGGGATGCTCAATGCGAATTCTCGTCCTCCTGGCCACGCTCTCGCTCTTCGCCTTCCTCGCGGCGCCGATCGCCCATGCGCAGTACGTGAACTTCGAGGGGCACCAGGTTCATCCGCTGGAACTGACCCCGGACGGAGCGAAGCTGCTGGCGGTGAACACGCCCGATGCGCGCCTCTCGATCTTCAACGTCGACGGCTCCGGCAATCTCTCGCTCCAGGCCGAGGTGCCGGTGGGGACGGAGCCGGTGAGCGTGCGCGCCCGGACGAACAGCGAGGCCTGGGTGGTGAACCACGTTTCGGACACCATCAGCATCGTGGATCTCACGCCGGGTGTTGAGCGGGTGCGGAAGACGATCAAGACCGGTGACGAGCCGGCTGACGTCGTCTTCGCGGGCACCGGCGACAACCGCGCCTTCGTCTCGATCTCGCAGCGCAACCAGGTGGACGTGTTTGACGCCGCCAGCCCCACCTCAACGGCGCTCTTCACCATCGCCATCGACGGCGAGGATCCGCGCGCGCTGGCGCGTAACAGCGCGGGCACCGAGGTTTATGCGGCCGTTTTCCACTCAGGCAACCAGACGCTCATCGTCTCGGGCGAGACAGGTCCGACGGTGCCGAACCCCCGGGTTTCCGACCCGAGCGGGCC
>JAUYMQ010000020.1 GCA_030698575.1 Deltaproteobacteria bacterium | reverse complement strand
GTTGCCCTCACCTTCGGACTCGTCGTTGCGGCGATGGTCTATTCAATCGGTGACATCTCGGGCGCCCACGTCAACCCGGCCGTAACCATCGGCTTCTGGCTCGGGCGCGGCCCTGTTCGCGGGTCCGATTTCCGGCGCTTCGATGAACCCGGCAAGATCGTTGGCGCCCGCGCTTGTCGGGGGAGAGTTCCAGGAAGTGTGGGTCTATTTACTTGCACCAGTGCTGGGCTCGGGGCTTGCGGTAGTCGCCTGCCGTTTTACTCGCGGGCCACAGTGTTGTATGGCGCGGGCAGCGGCCTAGAATACGGGCCAGGCTGCCGGGCCACATCGCGGCGGCACTGGATTCAACCGTAGGCGACGGACGCTCGACGCTTCCAAAGTGCCAGGTTCATTCGAAATACGCGCAGACGACCTCAGCGGACCGGAGGTTGCCGCGCTGTTGCAAGAGCACCTCGAGTCGGTGGCGCTCTACTCCCCGCCCGAGAGCATCCACGCACTGGATCTGGTGGCACTGCGTTCACCCGACGTAACCTTCTGGAGCGTGTGGCAGGGGGCGGACCTGGTGGGCTGTGGCGCCCTCAAGGAGCTGGACGCAAGCCATGGCGAGCTCAAGTCGATGCGAACCGCGTCGTCACACCTACGCGAAGGCGTTGCGGCGGCGCTGCTTGAGCACATGCTCGAAGTGGCGAGGAAACGCGGCTATCGGCGCCTGAGTCTCGAGACCGGTTCCATGGAGGCGTTTGCTCCCGCACGCGCCTTGTATGCCCGGTTCGGGTTCGAGCTGTGCGGACCATTCGCGGACTATGTTGAAGACCCCTACAGCGTTTTCATGACCCGGGAGTTAAAGAGGTAGCGGCGCCGGCGGAGCGCGCAGCCGAGGGAAGCATCAGGAAAGGGATACCCCGGCGCTCGTTTTAAAGTAGAGGAGATTGACGATGACAATGGGAACCGCCACAGAGCTGCTCGGCTGGGCCTCCGCTATCAATGTCGGAGTTCTCTTGCTTTCAACGCTCGCATTGCTCGCAATGCGGGAGAGCATTACGAAGATTCATTCCCGATTATTCGGGCTCGATGAGAAAGATCTGGGCCGCGCCTATTTCCAGTACCTTGCGCAGTACAAGATCGCCATCATCGTCCTGAACATCGCGCCGTACCTCGCGTTGAAACTCATGGCCTGAGCCGCCACGGGCTCCGGCGCCGAAGAAGCTTTCTTCGATTTTCCCGGGAAGGAGTGATGCGCGAAGCCGCCGCATCCGCCATTCCCTGAGGGATCACCGATATGAATACCAACGAACAAGCCGCCCGGTCGCTGCTGGCCCTGGGCGCCCTGCTGTTCTTTCTCGGCCTCATGGGCGGTTTTGCGATCCCCGCCATGACGAACCCGAGAATGGGGGTGTCGGGTCATCTCGAAGGCGTCATGAACGGCACCTTTCTCCTCGTCGTCGGCCTTGCCTGGTCTCGCGTTCACCTCCCGGACAGGTATCGGACGGTCACGTACTGGTCGTTGATTTACGGGACCTTCGCAAACTGGGTGTTCGTGACCTTTGCCGCGATGTTCGGAACGAAAGCGATGGCGCCGGTTGCGGGGGCCGGCCATTCAGGCGCTCCCTGGCAGGAAACCCTGGTCACCCTCGGCCTCGGCTCGGTCGGCCTGGCCATGGTGCTCGGTTGCGGTCTGCTCCTTTGGGGCTTCATTCGAAAGCCTGCCGAAGGCGCCCGGTAACGCCCGGCCAATCAGGGATCTCTCGTTGGACTCCGTATTCAGCACCGTCCTGGCGCTGAATTTCCTCTGGTTCGGCGCAGCATTCTGGTACTTCGGTATTGTGCCGGACAGTTCCGCGAAGATTCTCGTCCCGAAGTCCGCGCGAGACTCGCCGCTGTTCGCGACAGTTTCAGCCTCGGTCCGGTTTCTCGGTGGAATGAACTTCGCCTTCGCGGTATTCGCGGCGCTGCTTCTGGCCTATGGTTCGCTCTTTCCGGAACCGGGGCAACGCGCCCTGTTTGCGGCAGTCTTCGCACTTGCGCATGCGGGTCAATTCGCTTTCAATCTCCCAGTCGCGCTTCGCGGGGGAAGGCAGGGCGAATCGCTCTGGCCTGTCTTCGCAGGGCCGATGCTGTTGATCTTCATCGTTGATTTTACGCTCATGCTTTCAAACGCCGCGCTATCGGCGTTCTTGCTTTGCGCCGAGGGAGCCTAGGCCATCCGTTCGTGGGAGGTGTTCAGGGGCTCGGGAGAAACGCTTTCCGAGTAAGGTCCACGGTCGGGCTGCTGGCCCGGCAAGATGCGAAGCGAAGGAGTTCTTCATGTCTGACGCCGGTTTGCAGCGGCTCGCCGAGAATATCTGGGTCGTGGAGCGACCGCAGAGCTATTTCGGGCTCGAGGTGGGGAAGCGCATGACCGTCATTCGCCTCAAGAGCGGGAAGCTCCTGCTGCACTCGCCGGTCGTGCTAACGCCCGCGCTGCGGGAAGAGCTGGACGCGATCGGTCAGGTCGCCTTCGCCGTCGCGCCGAACCGCGTGCATCACCTGCACGCAGGCGATGTGGCCAAGGCCTATCCTGGGGCGCGGCTTTGGATAGGGCCGAAGGTAGAGCGCAAGCGGCCCGATCTCGTGTACGTTGCACTGCTGGGTGACGAAGCCCCCGCGGAGTGGAAGGGCCAGGTTGACCAGGTCTTCTTCCGCGGCCGGCCCTTCGAGAACGAGGTCGTTTTTTTCCACCGCGCCAGCCGCACCCTCATCATGTGCGACCTGGCCTTCAATTTCGGCCCGCGGACCGCAACGCCCACGAGGTGGCTCATGAAGCTGCTGCGCAGCTACGGGAGCTTCGGCCCCTCGAAGCTCGATCCGTTGCTCATCCGCGACCGCCGCGCGGCACGGGAGAGCCTCGAGCGCATCCTCGCGTGGGACTTTGATCGCGTCGTGATCGCCCACGGTGACGTGCTTGAGAGTGGCGGGAAAGAGGCGATGCGCCGCGGCTATGCCTGGCTGCTCCGGGACTGAAGAAGGAGTTCCAGGAGTGGAAGAGCTGAGGCTTTCCGTCGAGACTGAACCCGACCCGCGAGAGGTTGAGGCGCTGCGCCCACGCACACCTCGACACCTTCAGCTATCAGGCGCGGCCCTTCTACGAGCGCCATGGCTACACGCTTTTCGCAACGCTCGACGACTATCCGCCGGGCCACAAGCGCTACTTCCTCCGAAAAGCGCTGGGGTCAGGCTTGACCCCGGTTTGAAGGAGACAATCCAATGCCGGTTTACGTGATTGCGCAGGGTCGAATTGAGGACAGGAATCTCCTCGACGAATACGTCGGGAAGGCGCTTCCCACGATCGCGGCGCACGGAGGCCGGGTGCTGGGATTCGACGAATCGCCCGAGGTGGTCGAAGGGCCGATCCAGCACCCGCGGACGGTCATGCTGGAATTCGCGTCGAAGGAGCAGTTT
>JAUYMQ010000017.1 GCA_030698575.1 Deltaproteobacteria bacterium | reverse complement strand
GTGGGCGCCCAGATCCTCTCGCTCGGCCTGGCGATCTTCGCGGGAATCGGCGTGTTGCTGGCGGCCGGGCGGGTCCTGGGCGTCGAGGAGATCGGAGGCGCCCTCGGGACCCTTCTGGCGCGCCTCAGGCGCCGGAGCGGGTAGGGCGTTTCGGCTGCTCGCTGTAAACGTTTGAAATAATTGATAAAATACTTTGCTCTTGGCCTCCGAATCCGCCTCCCGCGCGCCGGCGCTCGTCCCCGGACAGGGCCTTCCTGAGACTTCCCTCTCCGCTCTCAAGTACCCGGAATTAAAGGCCGATAATTGAATCCGGACCGGCGAAAACCTCGCCGCGTGGATTTTCTTGCCAGACGAGGCTCGAACCCCTTTGCGTCAGCATCCGCACCACCTTCTCTACCTGGCCGGTTGGGCGCTGATCTGGGCCCTGCTCCCCGGCCCGACGGGCACGGCTCTCGCCTCCGGGCTGACGCCCGCCGAGGTGCTTCACACGCCGCCCGATGCGGCCGGGAGCGATCAGCGAGCCGCCGAGCCGAACTGGTCAGCCGCGGGCTGGCAGCGCCTGCTTGCGGCACGCGACGGGGTCGAAGCCCGGCGCGCCCTGGAGGCGATCGAAGCCGGGGGGCTCGCGCGCGGGGTGCGCTCCCAGCAGCTCCCGGCGCTGGCGCTCCTGCGTGCCCGGGAAGGAAGCCTCCCGCTCTCGCTGGATGAGCGCATCGAGTGGGCAAGCCGGCTGGGCTACGACAGCGCTACGGTGCAGTTCGCGGCTGCCCGGGCGGCCTGGTCGACGGGGCCGATCGACGCGATCGTTCGCTACGCGACCGCGGTCTCCGCTCTGACGCGCGACTTCGCTTATGTGGCCGGCGTGCTCTCCCGGCTCACAGTGCTGCTGGCACTCGCCTTCATCTTCTCCTTCATCGCCTACAGCGGCGCCATGCTGGTCAAGTACGGGCCGGCTCTGCTCCACGACCTCGGGCATCTCCTCCCGCTGGAACTTCCAGTCGGTTTCAGGAGCGCGCTTGGAATCGGGCTGGCCGGCTTTCCGCTGCTTCTCGGTTTCGGATGGGTGGGGACGGCTGCGGTCTGGCTGTTCGCCCTCTGGGGAAGCCTGGTGCGGCGGGAACGGGCCGTTGCGGCGCTGTTCCTCTTGCTCGTGGCCGCGGCCCAGCCTATCGCAGGCGCGGTCGCCGCCCTGCTGCCCGCCCCCGAGTCGCAGCGCTCGCTTGCGGCCACGCTTCGTGTCCAGGCGGGAATCGTCCTCGAGGCCGATCGCACGTCGCTTGCGGAAGATGCGCGCGCCACTGAGGATCCGATCGCATACTTTTCTCTCGGCCGGGCCGCCTGGCTTGCCGGCGCCCACGAGGAAGGCATAGCGGCGATGCGCAAGGCCGTGGAGAAGCGCCGCGGATGGCAGCCGGCGATGAACAATCTCGCGATCCTGCTTCTCGAGGAAGGCGATTCCACCGAGGCCGAGGCGCTGCTGAAAGAGGCGTTGAGCGATGCGCCCCAGGATGCCCGGCTGCTGTTCAACCTTTCTTATCTCTACCGCCGGGATTTCCGCCTTCGCGAGGCGGAGCAGGCCTACCGGGACGCGCGGCTGAACGACGCGGAAGCGGTGGATCGATTCACGCGGGTGACCGGGGCCGAGGGGAGCTTCGTCGTGCCCGCGATGCTGGGCTACCGCGATCTCTGGGACAAGCGGCTCAACGCCGATGCGGGGAGCGCGCTGCTCGCTCGCAACCTCGCCGCGCCCTACCTCGGCGTGATCCCGCTCGGTGCAGCCGGACCGGCGGTTCTGGCCGGCTTCCTCCTGGCCGTTGCGGTCTCCCGCTGGCGGGACGGCCGGGGACGGTCGGGCCGATGCGCCCAGTGCGGTGCGGAAATCTGCCCTCCCTGCTACGGCAACGAGCTCAAGGAGGGGGTCTGCACCCCCTGCCATGTCATCTAC
Source organism: Deltaproteobacteria bacterium (assembly GCA_030698575.1). Lineage (GTDB taxonomy): Bacteria > JAUYMQ01 > JAUYMQ01 > JAUYMQ01 > JAUYMQ01 > JAUYMQ01. Next base: position 2,824 of record JAUYMQ010000017.1, on the reverse strand, counting down.
ATCCAGGCGCAGCCGGTCGAGGCGCGGGCGCGGCTCGGGCAGGACCAGCAGGTGATGCACTATCGCGCTGCGCGGCGGCGGCGGCTGCTGATTGCCGGCTCGCTTCTGCCGGGCCTGGGCCACATCCTCATGGAGCAGACACTGCTGGGAACGGCGTTCCTGTTCCTGGCCTGCCTCTCGGCTTACGCGCCGCTGGCGCTTTTCCTGTCGGGCGCGAGCCGGGGGCTCTGGACGCCGCCCGTCGGACCGGCTCTCGGCGGGCTGATGATCCTGCTGGCCGTGGCGGGTGTTATCGCGGCCTTCGTTCTGGGCGGGCGGGATCTCTTCGCGAAGGTCCGGCCCATCTGAGCGCCGCGGATCGTGCGGCGCAGAGGTGGAACAGAGCTGGAAGGCAGTAAGAAAGCATCAAGACAGCAGTAAGAAATCAGTAAAAAGACACGGAGAACGAATGGCGCTCAAGGGAACACTTGGTGATTTCAGCATCGCCGAGATCTTCCAGCTCATCGGCCAGCAGCAGAAGACGGGCGTGCTCTCCGTCACGCACGATAGCGCTGCCGTCCACGTAATCTTCGACGGGGGCCGGATCGTCGGCGCTGCCGAGGGTAATCACGGTGAGGACGATCGCCTGATCGATCGGCTGCAGCGCATGTCGATCCTGAGCCCCGACGATCTGCGGGAGCTGAAGGCGGCCCGAACCGGATCGGTGGTCGACATCGCTGATTTCCTCACACAGCGAGGCGCGCTCAGCCGTGAAGATATCGCGCACCTCCTCGGGCTCGAGATCCACAACACACTGCTCAATCTCTTTCTCTGGTCCGATGGGCGCTACGAATTCACGCCGCGGAAGGTGCGCTTCGACTCGGAGTTCACTCCCGGCGTGCCCGCCGAGGAGCTTCTTCTCGACGGCCTCCGGGCGAAGGACGAGTGGGCGTCCATCGAGCGGAAGCTGCCTACTTTCTCGGCTGTTCCCGTGCAGATCGAAGGCGCCATGGACGATATCAGCGAGCTCGGCGAAGGGGATATCGAGCTGGGCGTTTACGCGCTGGTCGATGGAAATTCGAGTGTGCGCGCCATAATTGATCGGACCCGGCTCTCGGATTTCGAGGCCTGCCGAATTCTTGCAAACCTGGTATCCCGCGGATACATTAGAGTCGTTTCCCGCGTTCCTGACGCCCGCACGGCGCACTGGCGGGAGCGCGTTCCCCCGACCGCGGTGGCGGCTTGCGCCGCCGCCGTTATCCTGTGCGGGCTGCTTGTGGGTACTTTCGCTGGCAGCCTGTCGGGCAGGGCGGGTGAGGATCGGGTGCCGGCCCTGCGGGGCCCTGATGCCCGGTACGTCTTCGCGCACAACGCGCGGGCGCGCCTCCGGGCGGCTCTCGAACTCTACCGGGTCGAGAACGGCGCCTATCCCGATCACCTGAAGGCGCTCGCCGAGGCGGGGCTCGTGAGCCAGCGGGATGCCGGCTCGCCCCTGTTCTACGAAGCGCAGGGAGATCGTTACGCGCTCCTGATGAGCCCGCGCTGATTGCCCGCGGGCGCGCCGCGGCCGCGCTTGAAGGGACCCCTGATTGGAAGAATCCGAGGACGTCAAAGAGGTCCTGAAGTTCGAGGATAACGAGACGGCCAAGTCCCTTCTTGGTGAGAACGACAAGCACCTCCGTTACATCGAGTACGCCCTCCATCTGACCGCCCACGCGCGCGGCAACGAAGTGACGCTGGTCGGTTCTCCGGCTGTCACCGCGCTGGGGCGGAAGCTTCTCGAACAGCTCTACGATCTCGCGCGGCGCGGCCTCGCCGTGACGATCCAGGACGTCGAGGCCGCGGTCAATTTCATGAAGGACGATCCGTCCGCGAATCTCCGGCAGATCTTCATGGGCTCGGCGGTCGTCTCGACCGGCCGGCGGCGCATCGTGCCCAAGAGCCCTGCGCAGAAGCACTACATCGAGACAATCGAGAACCACGACATAGTTTTCGGCATCGGCCCCGCCGGCACGGGCAAGACCTACCTCGCCATGGCGATGGCGGTGGCCGCCCTGTCGAGGCGCGAGGTGAGCCGTGTCGTCCTTGCGCGTCCCGCGGTGGAGGCCGGCGAGAAGCTCGGCTTCCTGCCGGGAGATCTGGCCGAGAAGGTGAATCCCTACCTGCGGCCACTTTACGACGCGCTTCACGACATGATGGAATTCGACCGTGCGGCGAAACTCGTGGAGCGCGGCGTCATCGAGGTGGCGCCGCTCGCGTTCATGCGGGGGCGAGCGCAACCGGTGACCAGCCGGGTCCTCACGCCCTTCGGCTGGAGGCAGATCGGGCATCTGGAGGTGGGCGATCACGTCATCGGTTCCGATGGTCGTCCGACACGGGTGCTTGGAATCTACCCACAGGGGGTAAAGGAGGTCTACCGGATCGTGGCGACGGACGGTGCATCGACGCTGTGCTGCGCCGAGCATCTCTGGGCAGTTTTCACTCCCGAGGACAGAAGGCGCGGGAAACCGGCGAGAGTGGTAAATGTCCGTGACATTATCGGGCGGCTCCGGCGCGCGCACCAGCACCGCTTCGAGATCCCATTGCTTGGTGCGCCGGTCGACTTCCCGGCACGCGAAGTTCCGCTACACCCCTACGTACTCGGACTCCTCCTCGGGGATGGTTGCCTGACGGGAAAGACGACTCCAACGTTCGCGACAACCGACGCGGAACTGGTTCGTTCTCTCGAATCGTACTTGCCGGGCATTCGAGTTACACACAAAGCCGGCGTCGACTATGTCTTGCGTCATCCGAAGGGGGGGCGAGGCGGCCTTCGTATTCCCAATCCCGTGACCCTGGCGCTACG
>JAUYMQ010000014.1 GCA_030698575.1 Deltaproteobacteria bacterium | reverse complement strand
TTGATGAAGGTGAACACGACCCCGAAGAAAAGGTTGATGATCGCGTTCAGTGTTACGATGCCAGGCCGCTTCATGTAGGTCTCCCCTCTGCGCCCCCTGCCCGCGACCCGGGCTCGGGGCTCGCCTAGGCTGGCGCGCGGGGCGCCGCCGATTAGTTGATGCTGACCGCGACCGGATGATCGATGATGTTCAGGAACGCTTTCTCACCCCCCGGCTTATAGTGGGGAGGATAGAACTGGTAGTAGTAGACGGTGTGGATCCCCTTGCTGACACCCTCCCAGTCGATGAAGCGGTATCCACCCAGGAAAGAGGACCCCTTGATCCACTCTGTCCGATTCTTCTTGTTGCCGTCGCCCTCATAATACTCGGGTTCGAGCCCGTCTTCCGGGTCATCCAGGTAGAGTCCGAGGATCTTCACGGGGAAGCTCTTGGGCGCCCGGATGGTGAAGAACGCAGACCCCACGCCGGCGGCGGAGCCGTCATAGCCGGCGTAGGTTCCCTTCACCTCCTCCTTGTTCACCGCCGTTTCCTCGGGGCTCATCTTGCCGTCCACCACATCCCAGCGGTCGGTCTTCGAGCTGTAGACCTTCACGCCGGCTTTCGGGTCGAAGTCGTAGTCGTGCGAAGTGTCGAGCTCGAGGTCGTAGAAGGCCCAGGTCGGCTTGAAGGGCAGGTTGATGGGAACCGGGATCTCCATCCATTCCGGGTAGAAGACGTAGTTCACCGTCGCACCCGGCGCCGGAAGTTTCCAGACGAGCTGGAGGTTGACCTTCATGACCCGGAGCACGCGCACCGGGCCGTCGCGGTAGCCGTAGACCTTGACGAGGAAATTCTCCTCGCTCCGGTCGAGCCGGGGTGAGAGACCCAGCGTCAGGAACCGACGGAGGTTCTGCAGCACCCGGATCTTGAGCTTGTCGAAGTGATTGATATTGTCGCCGCCGGCCTCCTTCGTCACGACGAGGTGGTTGTAATCGAGCCCCGAGGACGACTTGAGCCAACCGATCTCGTAGTTCGTCGCGCGGATCAACCCTCCGCCCTTCTGCTCGTACGTCACGTAGTCCACCGTGGACGGCGCCGGAGCCGCGGAAGCCGTCTCGTACAGCATTACGTAGGCGTAGGCCTTGTCGGACGTCAGTGGGTCGGTCACCTCGACCTCGAAAGCCTCCTTCGTCCCCGTCGGCCACTCGCTCTTGGGCGCCTTGGCGCCGAGATCACGGGTTATGAACACGAGTTCGTCGTTCTCGTCGTACTCGCCTGAGTCCTCATCGGGAACAACGCGCTTGCCGTGGTGGAGCACAAACTCCCCCCACTGGTTCCGCTCGTCCATCTGGTAGGGAATGGGCCGGAGCTTGCCGTCGCGCTTCGCGAACACGCGCATCTTGTCCTCGGTGGAGCCGAGGAAAGCGGGCAGCTGCTCGCCCTTGATGACCACCGGATCGGCCTGTCGTGAAAAAAACGCTGCGGCCGTGGTGGAAGGCGCCTCGTCGGCCACAGCCACGGCGACCGCATCGGGCACATCAGCGGGTGGTAGGGCGTCCTGGGCGTGATTGCGCGCCACGGGAATGAGCGTGAGCCCGAGAACGAGTAGCGGGAGGAAGAGCCTGAGTGAGAACCGTGCCATGAGTGAACTCCTGTGGGCGCGGAACCCCGCGCCCCCGTCGAGAAACCGGGGGCGGCTCTGGTTCAGCGCCGCCCCCGGTGGCGTTCTAGACGATACCCATATTCACCGAACCGGTCAGTTGACCGTCACGGAGATGGGATGATCGATGATGTCCAGGAAGGCCTTCTCCTTCCCGAGGGTATAGAACGGCGGGTAGAAGTGGTACCAGAAGATCGTGTGGATGCCCTTCCCCACGTCGTCCCAGTTCACGAAGCGGCCGCCGGCGAGGGGGAGCGCGCCCGCGATATTTTCCTCCCTGTCCTTCTTGTTGCCGTCCCCCTCGTAGTACTCGGGCTCGACCCCGACCTCTGTCGAGTCGTTGTAGAGCCCAATGAGGGACGCCGAGAAGCTCTTCGGGGGCCTCACCGTGTAGAAGCCCGCGCCGTGGCCGGCCGCAGTGGCGTCGAAGCCGTAGTAGCTTCCCCGCACGTCAGCCTTGTTGACCGCCGTCTCCTCGGGCGTCATCTTGCCGTCGACGACATCCCACCTCTGGTCCTTCGAGTTGTACACCTTCACGCCATCGTTCACGCCGAAGTCGTAGTCGTGGGAGACGTCCAGCTCGACGTTGTAGAAGGCCCAGCTGGGCTTGAAGGGCAGGTTGACCGGCACCGGCCACTCGATCCACTCAGGATAGAAGACCGAGTTGACCGTGGCGCCCGGAGCGGGAAGCTTCCAGATGAGCTGAAGGTTGACCTTCATCACCCGGAGCACGCGCACGGGGCCGTCCTTGTAACCGTAGACCTTGACCAGGAAGTTCTTCTCGGTCCGGTCGAGACGGGTCGGGATTCCCAGCGTCATGAACCGCTTGAGGTTCTGCAACACGCGCACCTTGAGGCGGTCGAACCAGTCCTTGCCGCTGCCCCCGGCTGCCGGCATGACGGTGAGAAGATCATAGTCGAGACCCGAGGCGGGCTTCACGAAGCCCAGCTCGTAGCTCATTGCGTGGGTCACGCCCTGGCCCTTCTCCTCGTAGCTGATGTAGTCATCCGTCGAAGGGGCCGGCGCCGCGCTGGCGCTCGCGTAGCTCAGCACGTAGGCGTAGCCCTTGACCGAGGTCAGCGGATCGGTGACCTCGACCTCGTAGGCCTCCTTGAAACCCGACGGCCAGCTGTCCTTGGCCGCCTTCGAGCCCAGGTCTCGCGTCAGGAAGACGACCTCGTCGTTCTCGTCGAAGGCACCCTCGTCCTCATCCGCCACGACGCGCTTGCCCTTGATCACGACGAATTCGCCCCACTGATTGCGCTCGTCCATCTGGTAAGGAATAGGCTTCAGGCCGCTTCCGTCCTTGTTGGCAAAGACGCGGATGGTGTCCTCGGTCGCACCGGCGAATTTCGGGATCTGCTCGCCCTTGAGGACCACGGGGTCCGCATGGCGGCTGAAGACGCCCAGGCCGCTCTCGGGTCCGATGCCGCCCTTCGCCTTCACCACGGACTCTGCCTCAATCTGCTGGACTTCCTCGACCTCCGCAGCCGTCGTCTCTGAATCTATCTGCGTAGGTGCTTCCACGGTGGGATCCACCGCTGACTCTTCCGGCATGTCCTGCGCGAAGTTCCGCGCGACGGGCACGAGTACGAGCCCCGCCACCAGGAACGCGAACAGGAACTTGCTCACCTTCCCACTCATCTTCTTCCTCCTTCTCTCCGGGGTCGAGAGCGCCGCGTTGGCGGGCACAACCTAGGCTGTGCCTCGGGGCGCTCATCCCCCGGGAAAGCTGAACTTACCAGGCTCTTATGTGCCCCTTGATGCCCTCCACCTGGAGGAACTTCCGGAGCGCTGTTTCGTCGAGCATCTCTGCCCGGGCCAGAATCGGGTCCAACCGGACCAACACCTTGTCGAGTTTTGCCACTGTCTGGTCTTTATCGACCTCCCTGGCCACGGTGGTCAGGCTGGAGGCCGCTTCTGAAAGTCGAGGTACAATCTGGGTTCGCTTGCCGTCCAGAAGGACGGCATCGAGGTTCTCGAAGACCCGCCCTCCCCGCTCGCTGTTTCGGGCAACGATGCCGTCGGCGCGCACTACCGCGTCGTTCAGATTGACCACCAGATCGCCGATGGCCTCTTCCTTGCCATCGAGGCCCTCCGCCAGGGAACCCGTGGCGTCAGCGAGCGTCTCAATGAGGTTCGGCTTGGCGGGATCGGGCGGGTTGATGCTGTCGAGAAACCGCCCGAGGCGGTCGATGAGGGGATCGAAGTCGGTGGCAAATTGATCCAGTTCGAGGGTCTTTGACGTGTCCTCCTCGCCGATCTCCTCGCCTCCGGTCATGATCTCCCCGCCCGGCACAGCATCCATCGGGATGAGTTCGAGAAATTTCTCGCCGAGGAGCGAGCGGGCGCGTACGACGCCGCGCACCCGTCTGGGGATCTGCTCGGTGGGATCCAGGGCGATAATGATCTTGGCCTTGTCATGGGCGACCGCGAGAGTCGTCACCCTCCCGATCTCCACACCGGCGATCATGACCGACGAGTTCTCGACCAGGCCCAGCGCGTCACTCACATAGAGGGTGACGTTCTTCTCGTCCTTCATGGCCTTGGAGCCGCTCGTGACGGCAATATAGGCGAAGGCCAAAAAGGCGATGATCGCCCCGAGCCCGGCCATGCGATTCCATATCTGGTCCCTGGGTCTTGCCAACCCATCCCCCTGTCCGGCCAGCCGTGAAGGTGAATTCCATCCACTCTCCAGGGCGCGGCTATTATACCCACCGCAGCGGTTTTTTTGATAGGGCTCCCGCTAGTAGGCCCGAATGTGCACCTTGATTCCCTCAGTCTGCAGGAACTTGCGGATGGCCATTTCGTCGATCAGCTCCGCCCGGGCTGCGATGACGTCCAGGCGTGTCAGGACCCCGCTGAGCTTCGGAATCACCTTCCGGCGCTGGATATCCTCCATCACGGGGTTCAGGGTGGAGGTCAGGTCGTTGAGCGCCAGGATGATTTTCTGGTTGTTTGCGTCCGCGAGCAGAGAATCGAGATTGATGAGCACGCGGTCAATGCGCGTGTCGTTCCGCGCCAGGATCCCGTCTAACCGTTCGGTAAGGCTCGAGGTGTTCTCGATGAAGCTGCCGAGCGCCGGACCCTTACCGTCCAGTCCCTGGGAGAGGGTGGCGGCGAGGCTGTTCAGATTGTTGACGAGGTTGTCCTTTGCGGGATCCTCGGGGTCGATCTTGTTCAGGATGACCAGCGCCTTGTCGATCAACGGCTCGATTTTCGTTGTCAGCTGATCGATCTCCGTGGAGAACCCCGTATGGCTCGAGGGGACCTTGAAGTCGGCCGGCGCCATCTTCGCATCCCGGGACTGCGGCTTGAGCTCGATGTACTTTTCTCCCAGGAGCGATCGCGCCCGGATGAGGGCCTCCACGTCCTCACGGACGTTCGCCGAGCGGTTCACTTCCGTGTGCACGATGGCCTGGTTGTGGTCCACGTCGAGACCCGCGACTCGACCGATCTGGACGCCGGCGATCATGACGGCCGAGTCGGTGACGATTCCCGAGGCATCGTCGAAGACAACGTCGAGCTTCACCCTGTCCTCGACGATGAACGCGCCCGTCTGCATGGCCAGGTAAGCGAGAATGGCCAGGGAGATGATGAGGAAGATCCCGAGTACGAGCTCGGTTCTGTAAACCCTGCTGGTCGCCGCCATCGAATAGCTCCTTTCAGAAGCCGCCTGTCGTCTTCCCCAGATGCTCCGAATCGCGCCGGCCGTCATCGACCTTTTCACCCTCCCAGCTGGCCAGCTCCTCTTGATAGGCCAGGATCTGGGGGAGGAATTCCTTGGACTTGCGCGTGAACTCGTCGACATAGGGGTGCTTGCTGCTCTTGATCGATCCGGGTTCCCCGATCTCCACGATCTTTCCCCGGTAGATGATGCCGATCCGATCCGAGAGGTTATAAGCAGTGAAGAGTTCGGATGTATTCATGATGAGAGTCGCCTTGAACTGCTTCTTGATACGCAGAAGCAGGTTGTCGATGGCCGCGCACTTGATGGGGTCCAGTCCGGCGTTCGGTTCATCGAACAAGATGAGCGCCTTTCGCTCGACAATCGCCCGGCAGAGCGCCACTCGCTTCTGCATCCCGCCTGAAAGTAGGGAGGGAAGCTTCCAGTGCATGTCCGGCGTGAGCCCGACCGAAACCAGGTCCTTCGCCGCGCGATCTTCGGCCTCCTGCGGGGAGACCGTCGCGTGCATCACCAGGGGCCACTGAACGTTTTCGAGCGCCGAGACGCTCTCGAAGAGCGCTCCCTGCTGGAACTGCATGGAAAGGCCGAGCCGCATCTCGTATAGCTGCCGGGGCGGCGCGTTCATGACATCATGCTCATCGATGTATATCTCGCCTGAATCGGGGTGCTCGATCCCCGCCAAGCTCTTCAGGAAAACGGTCTTGCCCGATGCGCTCTCGCCGAGCATGCAAAGGGTCTCGCCATCGTAGACATCCAGATCGAGATCCTTCAGCACGGTCAGCCCGCCAAAGCTCTTTGTGAGCCCCCGGACGCGGATCTTGATCCCCTTCTCCCGCATCTCCTTCAGCACGAGCTCCGGCGTGTAGGCGTATTCGCCCCGGAACTGCTTCGCGATTTGATCCAGAAACCCCACGAGATCTCGTCTCCCTCTCCCGGCGCGTTGCCGGGGACGCCCTGAAATCCGCTCAAACCCCGATCATGGGGCCGTCTTCCGTGCGCCCGAAGAACTGCTTCAGAAAGATGTTGTCGTCGCGCCTGACGTCGGCGTTTCGCCCGTACCTGAGAAGCGTTCCCTGGTAGAGCACACCCACCTGATCCGCCATGTTCCAGGTGCCTTCGATGTCATGGCTGATGACGATGAAGGTTTTGCCGAGTTCCGTCTTGAGCTTGAGAATCAGCTCGTCGATGGTCGTGCAAAGGATCGGGTCGAGCCCCGTCGTCGGCTCGTCGAAGAGAACGATGGTCGGGTTCAGGGCCAGCGCCCGGGCAAGCCCCACGCGCTTCTGCTGACCTGTCGAGAGCTCGGTCGTGAGCTTGTTCTCCGTGCCGGGCAGGCCGACGAGCTCGAGCACTTCGGCGACCCGGCTCTTGATCTCCTTCTGGCGCATGCGCGTGTGGTGCGACAGCGGGAACGAAACGTTGTCATAGACGTTCAGCGAATCGAAGAGCGCGCCGAGCTGGAAGGCCAGGCCGAGATGCTTCCGCAGTTCGTACAGCTCCCGTTCCCCCAGGGTCGGCACGTTCCGCCCCATGACCTCGAGTTCACCCTCGTCCGGCTTGAGCAATCCGACAATGTGCTTGATGAAGACCGACTTGCCCGTCCCGCTCGGCCCCAGGAATACCGTGGTTTCGCCGGCCTTGATGTCGCAGTTCAGATCCTTCAGCACGCGAAGTGAGCCGAAGGACTTGGAGAGATTCCTCACCGTCACGATCGGCTCGCCCGTTTCGTACTTCCGGAATTCTTCCTTGCTTGCCAATTGTTTCTCCTTCTTCCGGAGCGCTGCTCACATGCCGCGCAGGCCGATGCCGCCGTAGAGCCACTGGCTCAGGAAGAAGTTGATGATAATCAGAATGGCGATGCAGTAGACCACCGCCTGGTTCGTCGCCTTTCCTACGCCCAGGGCCCCGGGTTCACAGGTGAATCCCTTGAAGGTGCAGATGCTCACGATGAACAGAGCCAGAACCCAGCCCTTGATCATGCCCTTCCAGATGTCCGCCATGGCCACCGTGGAGAGGAGATTCTCCATCACGGCGCCGCTGTTGATCTTGAGCTGGAAGACGGCGATCATATAGCCGGTCCCGAGCATGAAGAAATCGTTCCAGACGACGAGGACCGGCAGCACCACCATGATCGCGAGAAAGCGTGGCACGATGAGATACCAGAAGGGATTGACCGCCTGGACCTCCATCGCGTCGATCTGCTCCTTCACGCGCATTGTGGCGATGTGGGCGGCCATGCCCGATCCCGCTTTCGCGGCCACCATGAAGGCCGCCACAGCGGGGCCGAGCTCGCGAATGCTCGCGATGCCGATAAAGATACCGACCAGGTTCTGGGCGCCGAGGTCCTTGAGAGTGGCGTAGCCGACCAGGGCGGTGCTCATGCCGATGAAGGCCCCGACGCTGCACACCACGAAGAGGGACTGGATGCCGATGTTGTAGCACTCTTCGCCGAACCGCTTGAGGTTGGGAAAGGTGGAGATCCCCACGCTCAGGGTCTTGATGACGAAGAGCCCGATGGCCCCTACTTCGCTGAGCACTTTTCCAAAAAGCGCTCCGATGAACTCGACGAACCTCACCATTTGCCGTTTCGCCCCTTGCGAACTGGCCTCACATCGTGATCCAGAGGATTGAAGTGAGGAAGTAGTTGAGGATGAGGAAAGTGGTGATGCAGATGACCACCGCATCGTTCGCAGCCCGGCCTACCCCCGCCGCGCCGCCGGTCACGTAGAATCCCTTGTAACAGCTGATGACCGCCACAACGAGGCCGAAGACGCAGGATTTGAAGATGGCGCCGCCGACGTCATACATTTCGAGGTAGGTCCACAAACCCGTCAGGAAGGCGCCCTTGTTCACCCCTTCGACGTACACCGATATCACGTAGCTCCCGGCCATCCCCACGAAGAAGGCGATCACGGTAAGAATGGGGCACATGATGAAGAGCGCGATGAACCGCGGGATGACGAGGTACTGGATCGGGTTCACGGCCATCACATCCTGCGCCTCGATCTCTTCCTTGACCCGCATCGTGCCCAGCTCGGCGGCCATCGACGTCCCGGCCTGGGCCGCGATCATGATCGACGTCATGGCCGGGGAAAGCTCGCGTACCATGATGATGACGACCATCGAGCTCATGAGCTTTTCAACGCCCAGGGGCCTGAGAATGTTCAGCGCCTGGATCGCGAGGATGCACCCGATGGGAGCCACTGTGCAGACGACGGGAATGATGCAGGTGGTGGCGACGTGATGTGACTCCGTGAGGATTTCACGCCAGAAGAGCGGGGGCCGGAATAGGAGCGTGATCGCTTCCATCGCGAAGAGGACGATTCTGCCCACTTCGTCGAAGAAGTTGTAGACGGGCTGTACAACGTACTTGTCGATCATCCCGAGGACCATCGCGGCAGACGCCGCCCGGGGGGCGGCAGTCTGGCCCTCCCACGCGGTTACCGCCGCCAGTTGGCGCTTGCGGGTGTGTCCGCGTGGATCGGCTAGTCAGAGATTTGCGCCGAGGGGCCGCGATCCGCCTCGGCGTCGGGATCCGGATTGTCGCCAGAAGAACGCGCTTCACGCGTCCGATGCGCCTGCGGCGGGGGGTATCCCTGCAAAGCCATCCGGCCACCGGGCCGGACGCGCCTGCACGGGCACGCAACGCCACTCGCGGAAGGTCCTCTCTTTGCTGATCAGAACAATGGGGAGGTTTCCGAGCGGGCGGGAGCGAAAACCAGGGCCCACGCCCCCTTTCTACCCCTACTGGAAACACCCCTGCGTAACAGAGCAGCCCGGAGGTGTCAAGTCGACGGGGCCCGGCTTTCCGCAGTATTTTCGATGAACTCCCCGATGGCACGCAGCCGTTCGTAGCGCTGTTGAAGCAGCGCATCGAATGGAATTTCGCGCAACTCTTCGAGGGCCTCCTCGAGCGCGCTCCCGACGGTGCGCGCGGCCGCGTCAGGGTCCCTGTGCGCCCCGCCTCCAGAGGATCGCGGCGCAGCCTTCGGGGCTTATCACGCTGAAAGTGGCGTACTCGAGCATGAAGATGCGGTCGGCCACGCAGAGCGCGAGAGCCCCGCCGCTGCCCCCTTCCCCAATGATGAAGGTTACGATGGGCGTCCGGAGGGCGCTCAGTTCGCGCAAGTTGCGTGCTATTGCCTCGGCCTGGCCTCGCGCCTCGGCGTCGGCCCCCGGATGGGCTCCCGTCGTGTCGACGAATGTCACGATGGGCTTGGCGAATCGTTCGGCGATGCGCATGAGTCGAAGGGATTTCCGGAAGCCCTCCGGCATCGGCTTTCCGCGATGCCGCATCGTCCGCTCGCGCGCCGTTCGCCCGCGCTGGTGCCCCAGGACGACCATCGGACGATCGCGGAAACGCGCGAGCCCTCCGACGATGGACGGATCATCTCTGAAGAGGCGATCGCCGTGGAGCTCCTCGAAATCCGTGAAGAGACGTTCGATGTAATCGAGGGTCGTCGGCCGCTGGGGATGCCGGGAGAGCTGGGTCTTTTGCCAGGGCGAGAGTTGTTTATAGATCTTCTGCCGGAGCTTCTCCGCCCGAGCCTCGAGGCGCGCGAGGGCCGCTGTATTCGCCGAGCGGCCTCTAGGCCGCCCGGCCCCTTTCCAGCAGGACGCGGGCGCTGTCCAGGATTGCCCGCCGCTCTCTCGTGGGGGAGAGCCAGGAGATTCCGGGCCGCGCGCGGAACCAGGTGATCTGGCGCTTCGCATATCGCCGCGTCTCTTTTTTCATCTCGTCCAGCGCCTCCGGAAGCGTCTGCTCGCCCCGGACAACATCCCCCATCTGGCGGTAGCCCAGAGAGCGGAGCGGGCGGAGATCGAGGCCAAAGCCCTCCTCCCGGAGGCGAACTACTTCCTCCAGAAAGCCTGCCGCGATCATCCGATCGCAACGTGCCTCGATTCGATCATAGAGAACCGGGCGGTCCTCCGTGAGCCCGAGCCAGCGGGCATCATAGGCCGGGGGCAGGCGGCGCTGGCGTTCCTGGAGCTCTGATAGCGGCTCACCTGTGAGCTCGAAGACTTCCAGTGCGCGCGCTATACGGTAGGCGTCGTTGGCATGGATGCGTGCGGCCGATGCCGGATCCACGTCCTCGAGCCGCGCGCGGACGGCCGCGAGGCCCTCCTTCGTGAGCCGCTCCCCGATGAGCCGGCGCACTTCGGGGTCGGCGGATGCGCCGGTCACCAGCCCCTCGAGAAGCGCACGCAGGTAGAGGCCGCTGCCGCCGACGAGCAGCGGGCGCTTGCCCCTTCCCGTAATGTCTTCGATGGCCACGGCCGCCAGCTCTGCGTAGCGCCCGGCACTGAAAGCTTCATCAGGCGCGGCCACGTCGATGACGTGATGAGGCACGCGGGCCTGCTCCTCGCGGGTGGGCTTGGCGCTCCCGATGTCCATCCCTCTGTAGACCTGGACGCTGTCGGCGCTGACGATCTCAGCGTCGAACTTCTCGGCGAGCTCGAGGCTGATTTCCGTCTTGCCCACACCCGTCGGGCCCGCGACCACGAGCAGGGGAATCGGCGCGGCGCTGGGCGAGCGGGTCATTCAGGACCTCCCGAAGCGCCGTTCGAGATCGGCCCTCGAGAGGCGCACGGCCACGGGTCGCCCGTGGGGGCAGGTGGCGGCGCCGGGGGTCGCCTCGATCGACTGGACGAGCGCGTCCGCCTGCTCGCGTGAAAGGCGCTGCCCGGCCCGCACCGCCGCATGGCAGGCGACGGTCGCGAGCGCGCGGCGGAAAGTACGCTCGAGCGCCTCCGCACCTTCCTCCTCCGCCAAATCGTCGGCCACCTGCGCGAGCAGGGTCGCCAGATCGGCGCCCTCGAGCCGGGCGGGAATACATTTCACGGCGATCGTGTTTCCGCCGAACGGCTCGATTTCGAAACCGAGCCTCGCGACCGCGTCGCGCGCCGCATCGAGCCGCGCACGGCGGCCGCCGCCGAGCTCGATGGTTCGCGGTACGAGAAGCGGCTGGCGCGGTATGCCGCCTGCATCCGCCTGGGCGCGAATCCGCTCGAATAAGAGCCGTTCGTGGGCCGCATGCTGGTCGACGACGAGCAGGCCGTCAGCTGTTTCGAAGAGGAGGTAGGTCTCATGCGCCTGGCCGAGGAACGTCGGCGCGGCGCCGAAGCCGGCGTCGATCGAAGGCGCCCCGAACGGCGCGGATTCAGCCGTCCCCGCCGTTCCGGCAGCCAGTGCTCCCTCTCCCACCGTTGCCCCCGATATCCGGGCGGCGTATCCGGCCAGAGCCTCCTGCACGGCGGCCCCCTCCTCCTGAGGCGCCGCCCGCGCCGGGCCAGCGCTGACCGGCGCGAATCCCCGAAGCGCGTCGAGAATCGCTCGCCGGACCGCCTCGTAGATCCAGCGCCCGTCGCGGAAGCGGATCTCGAGCTTGGCCGGATGCACATTCTCGTCCACGGCCTCCGGGGGGAGCGTCAGGTGGAGAACTGCGAGAGGGAACCGGTTCTGCGGGATGAACTCGCGCGCTGCGGAGATGACCGCGTGCTGCAAGGCGCGATCGCGGATGGGCCGCCCGTTGACAACGAGGTGAATTGCGCGGGCGGTCGGCTGACTCCGGTCGGGCGGCGAGGTGAACCCCTGCACGCGGAGCATCCCGGCGCGGAGATCCACCGGAAGAATGCGCGCCCCCTCCGCCGCGCCGAGGACATCGACGATTCGGGTTTCGAGCGGCCCGCCGGCGCGCGCGTCCAGAACGGTGCGTCCCCCCTGGGTCAACCTGAACCCCACCTCCGGCCTGGCAAGCGCGAGGCGCTCCATCACGTCCGTCACCCGTGAAGCCTCGAACGGGGCGCGCTTGAGGAATTTGCGGCGGGCGGGGGTGTTGAAGAAAAGGTCCGTCACCTCGACCAGGGTCCCGGCGGGCGCTCCGGTTTCGGACTGCTCCTCCAGGACGCCTGCCGCGATCCGGATCTCGATTGCCGCAGGCTCCCCCGCGCACTTCGTGACGAGCCTGACGCGGGCGACGCTCGCGATGCTCGGGAGCGCCTCCCCGCGGAAGCCGTAGGTCGCGACCTGATCGAGGTCGGCCTGGGTGTGGATCTTGCTCGTCGCGTGCCGCTCGAAGGCGAGCCTGGCGTCGGAGGGGCTGATTCCTCCGCCGTCGTCGACCACGCGGATCAGTTTCCGCCCGCCTTCCTCAGTCTCGACGCTAACCTCGCGGCAGGCCGCGTCCAGCGCATTCTCAACCAGTTCCTTGACGACGGACGCGGGACGCTCGACGACCTCGCCTGCCGCGATCTGGTTGGCCAGATTGGCCGGAAGGATCCGGATGCTCACCGCCATGCCCTCGATACCCCCCTGGCCCGGACGGGCCGGTGCGGCCCCGTCACACTTAACTTTGTCATACCCGCAATCCCCTGGAATCAATGGGGGCCACGATTCGATTTCTTTGTGGTTGACAAGCCGGGCCGTTTCCGGATAGGTAGTATGCGACTGTCCGGCCCGCCTGCACCTCCATACTACATTACGGATTCCGCCAAAATGAAGATTGAGGGCTCGCCCCGCCGGCGGAAGTCCGATGTCCTCATCGGAACCTCGGCTCCGATGAGGAAAGTGCTGGATCAGATCGCCATCGCCGCGGGAACCACGCACCCCGTGTTCCTTCTTGGCGAGAGCGGCACCGGCAAGGAACTCGTGGCGCGCACGATCCACGCTTCGAGCGCGCGCGCCTCGCACGCCTTCGTTTCGATCCACTGCGGAGTCATCCCTGACGTCCTTCTCGAGGGAGAGCTGTTCGGACTCCCGGAGAACAATCCGCTCTCGCGGTTCACGCGCGGTCCCGGGCTGTTAGCCGAGGCTGCGGGTGGGACCATCTTCCTGGATCAGATGGAGGCGGTTCCCAGGAAGCTGCAGGCGCGCCTTCTCGGCATCCTCACGGGCGACGAAGTTCTCCCTGACGCCGATCCCGGCCTTCCAACCCCGCAACTGATCGCTGCCTCCTCAATCGTGCCGGAAATGAGCGGTGGCCAGTCGATCTTCGATCAGGACCTCGCTCGCAGCTTCCGATCATTCACCGTGGAAGTGCCACCTCTCAGGGAACGCGGCGAGGACATCAACCTGCTCGCGGCGCACTTTCTGCACGCCCTGGGGCGGGAGTTTCCGACGCGGGCAAATCGCCTCTCGGAGGGCCTCAAGGCCCGCATGCTGGAATACAGTTGGCCGGGAAATGTCCGTGAACTTGAAAACAAGGTCCGGCAAGCGGTCCTCGTTGCGAGAAAGGAAGAGCTCGACGTCGATGACCTTTTCCTGCAGCACCCGCTGGCGCCGGAGATGGTCCCCTCCTTCAAGGATGCAAAACGGCAGTTCGAGCGTCACTACATCCTGCAGGTGCTTCGGGTGAGCCGGGGAAACATCAGCCGCGCGGCCCGGCTGGCTCAGAAGGACCGGAAGGACTTCTACGACGTGATGCGCCGGAACGGCATCGATCCTCACTCGTTTCGAAACAAGGAAGAACCGAACAGCTAGGTCCCCTGCCCCCCGCTCCTGCTCAGAACACGCTGTGCGATGCGTTTACCCAGTTCGACCGCGGGCTGGTCGTAAGCATTTACGCCGTACAGTTCCCCGGCGTAAGCCGTCGTCAATTCCCAGAACTGATAAAGCGCGCCGATCGCCCGGGGCGTCAGCTCTTCGAGCAGGATCGTCGCACTTGGCCGCCCGTTGCGAAGAAGGGCCTCCTCCGTTGCGCGCCGTTCCACGTCCAGGATCTCCCCGATGCCATGGCCGCCGAGATAAGCGATCTCAGGGGGCAAGCCGTCCCCTGACGGCACCTCCAGCTCCTCACGAAGCCGCCGCACGCCGAGAAAGACGATCACCTTGTCCTGCGGCCCCTCGAGGTAGAGCTGGAGCTGCGAGTGCTGATCGACGGCCCCCACCGCCTTGACGGGCGTCGGCCCGCTGAACACCTGCTCGCCTTCCGATTCGTAACGTTTCCCCAGGCTCTCGGCCCAGAGCTGGCAGTACCACTCCGCGGTGTCCGCGAGGGCGTCGGCGTAGGCCATCAATACATGCGTGCGCCTCCCCTTGCGCACGTCCAGGGCGTGGAGCGAGGCCGCGAGATGCAGCGCGGGGTTGTCGCCGACCCGCCCGCTTGCGCAGCGCGCGGTCATGCTCCGGGCGCCCTTGAGAATCTCGGAAGGATCGATCCCGGCCACCGCAGCAGAAAGGAGCCCGACCGGGGTTAGGGCCGAGAAGCGCCCGCCGACGTTGGGCGGCACCTCCAGCGTCCTCATCCCCTCCTCCCTGGCCATGCGCCTGAGAAGCCCCTTCTCGGGATCGGTCGTGAGGATTGTGCGCTCGCGCGCTTTTTCCCGCCCGACCGCTTCTTCGATCCACTGGCGGACGACGAGCCACTGGCCGATGGTTTCGACAGTGCCGCCAGACTTGCTCACCACATTGATCCAGGTTTTCGACGGGTCAATCACGTCGCGGATCGCGGCAAGGCTCTCGGGGTCGACGTTCTCGACGAAGAATATGCGCGGGCCGTCCCTCTGCGCAGGGGGGAGGAGGTTCCGCTGGGGATGGCTGAGGGCGCGGAGGATGGCCCGGGGACCGAGGGCCGAGCCGCCTATGCCGAGATGCAGAAAGTCGCTGGCTTCGGCCCGCACGAGCGCGGCCGTCTCACGGCAGCCCGCTGCGAGGTCTTCACGTTCGCCGAGATCGGCGAAGCCAACCTCGCCCGTCGTGCGACGAAGCTCGAAGGCTTCGAAGGCCGCAGCCGCTGCCTCCGCGCCGAGGTCATCCTCCGCCAGGCCGTTCGCCCCGGCCGCGGCGGCAAACAGTTTCGAAAGGTTGAGTGAAATGGAGTCGGCCATTCGCAGCTTTGCCCCGGAGGGTGAAAGATTTCCCCTGTCAGGCGGCGGGTTCGGCGCCCTCGATGGCGGCCAGGAGCGCGGGGAGCGCCCGGCTCGTCGAGGCGAGCAGTGTGACGTCCGCCACCCCACCGGTGAGATGAGTCGGTTCGAGGTTGACCTCGATCACGCGCGCGCCCCGGCCTCGCGCCGCGGCGGGAATTTCGGAAGCCGGCGAGACTTCAGCGCTTGTTCCCAGAACGAGCACGAGGTCGGCGCGCTCCACCTCGACCTGCGCGGCCAGGAGCGCTCGCGGAGGGATCGCTTCGCCGAAGAAGACGACATCGGGTTTGAGAATCGCCCCGCAGTTCGGGCAGCCGGGCGGCGCATCATCGATGCGCACCGAGTTCCGGGCAAAGGGGCCGTGCCCCCTGAGACACACCAGACGCTCCCCGCTTCCGTGAAACTCGATGACCTGTTTCGAGCCCGCGCGCTGGTGGAGCCCGTCGACGTTCTGGGTAATCACCGCTGCAAGTTTCCCGATTTCCTCCAGCCTGGCGAGGGCCCGGTGAGCCGGATTGGGCTGGCTGTTGGCGATGATATCGCCAAGCTCCCGCAGCATCGCCCAGACGCGCGCCGGGTCCGAGCGGAAGGCGTCGATGTGGGCGTACTCCATCGGATCGTATCGATCCCAGAGCCCCTGCGCGCCGCGAAAGGCTGGAACGTTGCTATCCACGCTGATGCCCGCACCCGTGAGGGCAATCGCGCGATCAGACTCGGCGAGAAGCTTTGCCGCCCGATCAAGGCCGGAGATAGAGTCGCCCATGGGGGAGGATCCGCGATGATGATGGGGAACGAACGCGCGTTGGCATCCTAGGCACCCCGATCCGCCGCGTCAAGGCGCGACGCTTGAGGGGGCGCCGCAGATGCACTACGCTCCCGGAGGCGCGGGTCGATCCCCCGCGCGGGATGGGGAAGAGCCAGATGAAGTTCCGGGTGGCTGCAATCCAGATGACGAGCACGAGCGATCGTGAGGCGAACCTCCACGCGGCTGAAGGCCTGCTTGCCGAAGCCGCCGCCGGCCGCGCCGAGATGGCCGCTCTCCCCGAGAATTTCGCTTTCCTGCAGGCCGAGGGAGAGTCCGCGCCCGATCCGGAACCCTGCTGCGGCGCCGATGCGGCAGGCGCTCGGGGCGATGTTTCCCCCGGGCAGGCCGATGGCGCGGTGACGGCCTGGCTCCGTGCGCAGGCGCGGCGCCATCATATGTGGATCCTGGGCGGGACGATTGCCGAGCGTCAGGCGACGGGCTCGCCGGACGGACGGACGTTCAACACGAGCCTTCTGCTCGATCCGGAGGGGCGGATCGCCGCCTGCTACCGGAAGCTCCACCTGTTCGACGTCTCCATCCGGGGCGGCCCCGAGTTCCGGGAATCAAAGACCGTTGCGCCTGGTGACAGACCGGTGATGGCCGAGACCCCCTTCGGCCCGGCGGGCCTCTCGGTCTGCTACGATCTCCGCTTTCCCGAACTCTATCGCCAGATGGCGCTCCGCGGGGCGCGGGTCCTGTTCGTTCCCGCTGCGTTCACTGCGCACACGGGAAAGGATCACTGGGAGATCCTGCTCCGTGCGCGCGCCATCGAAAACCTCTGCTACGTGGTGGCCCCCGCGCAGGTGGGACGGCATTCGGCGAAACGCGCCTCCCACGGCCACGCGATGATCATCGACCCGTGGGGGACCGTCATTGCAGAGGCGCCTGACCAACAGACGGTGATCGTGGCGGATCTCGATACCGACCGGCTGGAGGAGGTCCGCCGGGGGCTCCCTGCCCTCGGACACGTGCGCAAGGACCTCTTCCCTTCCTGAAGTCCTCACTTCGTCTCCTCAAGAATCAATCTGTGACGGCCGGTATGCGTCAACCCGGGCCGCGATGGGCGTCGTAGCCGTACACCGTTTCGAGGAGCTCAAGAAGGATCTCGGCCGTCACGCCCCAGACGATGTGAGGTCCCATGTCGAAGAAATAGGTGGTGTGTGATGTTCCACGGTAGTTGAGCCGGCGGGCCACCCTGAGCCTCTCGGCCGGGAGGAAGTCCTCGAGTCGGAGTTCGATGATCTCCGCGATCTCACGCGCGCTGACCTTGAAAGGAAAGGACGGAGGGATCAGTCCGACGTACGGGGAGACCAGGAAGTCGGTGACGGTCACGAGATCGTCCAGCTCTCCGAGAAGGCGCACGCTCGCGGCCGGGAGCCCGATCTCCTCCTGGCACTCGCGCAGCGCGGTCTCGAGAAGGGTCAGGTCGCTCGGGTCCTTTCGGCCGCCTGGAAAGCTGATCTGCCCGCTATGGGAGCGCATCTGCTCGGTGCGGCGGGTGAGGAGAACGTGGAGTGCCCCCTCCCGCTCGAACAGCGGGACGAGGACAGCCGCCCGCACCAGGGGGCGGCCGGGGGGCGGCTCGGGCGCCCCCGGTGTCGGGGGCTCTCCCTCGTCGGCCAGGGAAATGGCCGTCTTGGGCCGCCCGGCGAGTATTTTGGCTATGCGGTCAGGCACGATGCCCGCCCTCCTTCGAATGTCGCAAGCGTGGGGATCCCCCCCCGCTCCGGGTGACGCTCGCCGTCACCCCCCGGGGCTTTGGGCCCTCCCCCCGGCACTGTAGATCGGTTCAAGCCCACCCCGGTTTATTCCGATACGCCTTACGATCTTCCCCCGTTGGGGATCGCGGGACCGGGGCATTCTATCAGGTGCCCCCCAGGTCGCTATACGGCGCCCTGCCCGCACCCGGACAACGAGGCCG
>JAUYMQ010000011.1 GCA_030698575.1 Deltaproteobacteria bacterium | reverse complement strand
TGGCGTTCAAGGAAGGGGCCCGAAAGGCGAAGCCGGTGCTGCTCGAGCCCATCATGTCCATTGAGGTCATCGTGCCCGAGGATTACATGGGCGACGTGATCGGTGACTTGAATTCCCGTCGGGGGAAGATCAAGAACATGCAGGCCCGTGGGGGGGCCCAGGTGATCAACTCAGAAGTTCCGCTCGCGATGATGTTCGGTTACGCGACGGCACTCAGGTCGATGACCCAGGGGCGAGCGAACTACTCGATGCAGTTCGCCCACTACCAGGATATCCCCAGCTCGATCGCCGCAGAAATCATCGAGAAGCGCTGATTGAGGGGCCCGCGGGCCCAAACCATGGCCGCGGTGGACCCGGTTCAGGACTCCCGGCCCGACCCCCAGGGTATGTTCGCGGGGGTGGTCCGGCGTCCCGGCTTGGACCCGCTGGCGGCCCGAAGGCGAGCCAGCAATAGGAGAGAGAGGATGTCGAAGGAGAAGTTCAAGCGTAACAAGCCGCATGTGAACGTGGGGACGATTGGTCACGTGGACCACGGGAAGACGACGCTGACGGCGGCGATAACGCTGGTGCAGTCGAAGAAGGGGCTGTCGGACTTTGTTCCCTTCGACTCGATCGACAAGGCGCCCGAGGAGAAAGAGCGGGGCATCACGATAGCGACGGCGCACGTGGAGTATCAGTCGGAGAAGCGTCACTACGCGCACGTGGATTGTCCCGGTCACGCGGACTACGTGAAGAACATGATCACGGGTGCCGCGCAGATGGACGGTGCGATACTCGTGGTGTCGGCGGCGGACGGGCCGATGCCCCAGACGCGGGAGCACATCCTTCTGGCGCGCCAGGTGGGCGTTCCTCACATCGTGGTGTTCATGAACAAGGTGGACATGGTGGACGACCCTGAGCTTCTGGATCTGGTGGAGCTCGAGGTACGGGAGCTTCTGTCGAAGTACGAGTTCCCGGGGGACGACATTCCGATCATCCGGGGATCGGCGCTGAAGGCGCTGGAGAATCCGGAGGATCCGGAGAAGGCGAAGTGCATTCAGGAGTTGATGGAAGCGCTGGACGGCTCGATCCCGGAGCCTCAGCGAGCGCTGGACAAGCCGTTCCAGATGCCGGTGGAGGACGTGTTCTCGATCTCCGGTCGCGGGACGGTGGTGACGGGTCGTGTGGAGCAGGGAATTCTGAAGGTCGGGGACGAGGTGGAGATCGTGGGCTTGCGTCCGACGACGAAGACGGTGGCGACGGGGGTGGAGATGTTCCGGAAGCTGCTGGACCAGGGGCAGGCCGGGGACAACATCGGCGTGCTGCTTCGCGGGACGAAGAAGGACGACGTGGAGCGTGGGCAGGTACTGGCGAAGCCCGGGAGCATCACGCCGCACACGGAGTTCAAGGCGACGGCGTACATTCTGACGAAGGAAGAGGGCGGTCGGCACACGCCGTTTTTCAACGGCTACCGGCCGCAGTTCTATTTCCGGACGACGGACGTGACGGGGGTGGTGACGCTGCCTGAGGGGGTCGAGATGGTGATGCCCGGGGACAGCGCGGAGCTTACGGTGAAGCTGATCACCCCCATCGCGATGGACAAGGAACTCCGGTTCGCAATTCGTGAGGGCGGCCGTACGGTCGGCGCCGGCGACGTAGCGGAGATTCAGAAGTAGGGCGATCGCCCCGAGGAGCATGATGCAGACCCATAAGATCCGGATCCGGTTAAAGGCCTATGATCACAAGCTGCTGGATCAGAGCACGCGCGAGATCGTCGATACGGCCCATCGGACCGGCGCCCGGGTGGCGGGTCCCGTGCCGCTGCCGACGTCGATCAATCGTTACACCGTGCTCCGGGGGCCCAACATCGACAAAAAGTCGCGCGAGCAGTTCGAGATTCGCACCCACAAGCGCCTGCTGGACATTCTGGAACCCACCCAGCAGACGGTTGACGCTCTCATGAAACTCGACCTCTCGGCGGGCGTGGACGTCGAAATTAAGCTCTGAAACGCAGTGCTCTGAATCAATCGGAAGGCATGAGGCATGGCTGATGAGAAGGAGGCGCCCGAGGGCGCCGCTGAGAATGCCGAGGCGGCGGCGGGCGAAAGCGAGGTCGCGGCCCCGGAAAACGCTGCGACTTCCGGCGCGCTCGAGCTCAAGGGGCTCCTGGGCCGCAAGATCGGCTGCTCGTCGGTTTTCCGGGCGGACGGCTCCCGCGTGCCCGTGACGCTGATCGAGGCCGGTCCATGCACGGTGATCGACAGCCGGACGCCGGAGAAGAACGGCTACGGCGCGGTGCAACTGGGTTTCGGCCCGAAGAAGATGCAGCGGGTTACCAAGCCGCTTCAGGGGCAGTTCAAGCGCGCCAAGACCGGCGCCTTCTACCTGCTGCGCGAGTTCAAGGTAAAGAGCGTCGAAGGGGTCGAGCCGGGACAGACGGTTACCGTCAATGTGTTCAAGCCAGGCGACCTTGTCGACGTGACGGGCACAAGCAAGGGGAAAGGTTTCCAGGGCGGCGTGAAGCGTTACGGATGGAGCGGCGGCCGTGCTTCTCACGGTTCGATGTTCCACAGGGCGCCCGGATCGATCGGCGCGAGTGCCTGGCCGTCGCATGTCGCGCGGGGGCATCGAATGCCGGGCCACATGGGGCACGCAAGGCGGACGGTGCAGAACCTCGAGGTCGTTGAAGTGAGGCCGGAGCAGAACATCCTCGTGGTCAGGGGCGCGGTGCCGGGCCCCCGGCACAGCTACGTGCTCATTCGAGAGGGAAGGGACCCGCGCACGGCGGCGCGGTAGTCGGGTACGCTCCCGCCAGAGAGCGGGATTTTCCGGAGAAGAACGTTGGCGACGATTGAAGTGCTTAGCCTCGACAAGAAGAAGATCGCTGACCTCGAGCTGGACTCGAGCGTCTTCGAGGCGCCCATCCGCCAGCGGCTCTTCTATACCGTCGTCAAGCGGGCGCAGGCGGCACGCCGCCGTGGAACGCATTCGACGAAGACCCGGCATTTCGTCTCCGGTGGCGGAAAGAAGCCTTTTCGCCAGAAGGGAACGGGCCGCGCCCGTCAGGGCACGAACCGATCGCCGCTCATGCCCGGGGGCGCCACGGTTTTCGGCCCTCTCCCCCGGAGCTACACCTACAGCCTGCCGCGCAAGGTCCGGCGCGCCGCCATGCGGGCGGCGCTTTCGCTCAAGGTGAAGGAGGGGCGGCTGCGCGTCATCG
This sequence comes from Deltaproteobacteria bacterium, assembly GCA_030698575.1. Taxonomy (GTDB): domain Bacteria; phylum JAUYMQ01; class JAUYMQ01; order JAUYMQ01; family JAUYMQ01; genus JAUYMQ01. The sequence goes on along the minus strand of JAUYMQ010000011.1, from coordinate 4,646 downwards.
ACCACCTCGATCTCGCCGAGATCAGGACGCGCGCGCTGCTCGATTCGCTGAAGAAGCTCGAACTGAGCAAGGCGCTGATTGTCATCGAGGGGCAGAACGAGAAGCTCGAGAAGAGCGCGCGGAATCTCCAGCACTTCAAGGTAGTTCAGACGTCCGGAATGACGCTGATGGATGTTCTTCGTTACAACGAGCTGGTGATGACCCGACCAGCATACGATCGGATTGTGGCCGGTCTCCAGACCCTGCCGGCCGCTCGGTAGGGCGGGCCGCGGAGAACGCAGCGATGCAGAATCTATACGAAGTCATCCGGCGCCCCGTTGTTACGGAGAAGAGCACCGATCTCAAGGAAGCGGGCAACGTGATCGCTTTCGAGGTCAACCGGCGGGCGACGAAGCCGGAGATCAAGGCTGCCGTGGAGAAGCTCTTCAAGGTGAAGGTCAAGCGCGTCCGGACCATCAACGTCCCCGGCAAGCATGTGACGCTGGGACGCAATCGCGGAAAGCGGTCGAACTGGAAGAAGGCGCTGGTGACGCTCGCACAGGGCAGCACTATCGAGTTCTTCGAGAACCGGTAAACACTATGGGCACGAAGAAATTCAAGCCGTATACGCCGAACCGTCGCTTCATGCAGATCTCCGATTTCGCGGACATCACGAAGTCGGTGCCCGAGAAGTCGCTCCTCGCGCCCCTGCACAAGACGGGTGGCCGGAACGCGACCGGGCGGGTTACGGCCTGGCATCGCGGTGGCGGGCACAAGCGTCGCTACCGCATCATCGATTTCAAGCGAGACAAGCAGGACGTGCCCGCGCGGGTCGCGGCCATCGAGTACGACCCGAATCGGTCGGCCCGGATTGCGCTTCTGCACTACGCCGACGGCGAGAAGCGGTACATCCTGGCGCCCCTCGGCATCGCCGTGGGCCAGACGATCCTGTCGAGCAACCGAGCGGACATCAAGCCGGGCAACTCGATGCCGCTTCAGAGCATCCCGCTCGGAACCACGCTTCACAACATCGAGATCCGACCGGGCAAGGGCGGTCAGATGTGCCGCGCCGCAGGATCGCAAGCGCAGCTGGTGGCCAGGGAAGGATCCTACGCGCAGATCCGGCTTGCTTCCGGTGAAGTGCGACGGGTGCACGTCGCGTGCCGGGCCTCGATCGGCCAGGTCGGGAATCTGGAGCATGAGACCTTCGTCGACGGAAAGGCCGGCCGACCGCGCTGGCGGGGCCGCCGGCCGCACGTTCGCGGTGTCGTCATGAACCCCGTGGATCACCCGCACGGCGGCGGCGAGGGGAAAACCTCAGGCGGGCGGCATCCGGTCTCGCCCTGGGGCGTTCCTACGAAGGGCTACAAGACCCGGAGCAACAAGCGAACGAACAAGTTCATTGTGAAGCGCCGCGGAAAGAAGGGTTAGCCAAGCATGGCAAGATCAATCAAGAAGGGGCCTTACGTCGAGCTCGGACTTGCGCGCAAAATCGAGCGCGCGCTGGCTACGGGCGACAAGAAGGTCATCAAGACCTGGTCCAGAAGGAGCACGATAACCCCGGACCAGGTGGGCATGACCTTCGCGGTGCACAACGGCAAGAAATTCATACCCGTCTTTGTCACGGAGAACATGGTGGGACACAAGCTTGGCGAGTTCTCCCCTACGAGGATCTTTCACAGCCACAGCGCTGACAAGAAGTCCTCGACGAGCACGGCAGCGCCATCGAAGTAGCGGAATAATCGGCGGGTCTGTTACCGCGCCGGGGATGCATAGATGGAAACGACGGCCAAAGCACGATCAATTCGCATAGCGCCCAGGAAGCTGCGCCTGGTTGTGGACCTCATTCGTGGGAAGAAGGTCGAGGAGGCGCTCAATATCCTGGAGTTCACCCCCAAGAGCGGGTCGAAGGTCGTCTCGAACCTGATTCGATCAGCCGTGTCGAACGCCGACGCTCAGGGAAAGATCGACGTCGACACGCTTTTCGTGAAGACCATCTTCGTGGACGGGGGCCTCACCATCAAGCGCTTCCGACCCATGCCGATGGGGCGAGCCGGCAAGGTGCGGAAGCGAACGAGCCATATCACGGTTGTTCTGGCGGAGGCCTGAGCCGAGGTCAGGCCACCTGGGGGTCCGGAAGGGCCCAGAGAGGTCAAGCGTGGGACAGAAGGTGCATCCGATCGGTTTCCGGCTGGGGATTCTCACCAAGTGGGAGTCTAACTGGTACGCTGAGAAGGACTACGCGCGCCTGCTTCACGAGGATCTCAAGATCAGGAAGTATGTGAAGAAGAAGCTCTACCACGCTGGCATCTCCAAGATCACGATCGAGCGCACCGCCAACAAGATCAGGGTCAATATCCACGCGAGCCGGCCCGGCATCATCATAGGCAAGCGGGGAACCGAGGTGGAGACCCTCCGGAAGGAACTGGCCCGGATGTCGGAAGGCGAGGTCTTCATCAACATCAAGGAAGTCCGCAAGCCCGAAATGGTCGCGCAACTCGTTTGCGAGAGCGTGGCGCAGCAGCTCGAGCGCCGGGTGACTTTCCGCCGCGCGATGAAGAAGGCCGTCAGCTCTGCGATGAAATTCGGCGCCAAGGGCATTCGTATCAATTGCGCGGGACGGCTCGGGGGGTCGGAGATGGCCCGCCGCGAATGGTACCGCGAGGGACGGGTTCCGCTCCACACGCTGCGGGCCGACATCGATTACGGGCAGGCGGAGGCCAACACCACCTACGGGAAGATCGGGATCAAGTGCTGGATCTTCCGCGGTGAGATCTTCGAGAAAAACGTGCTGACCGAGAGCACGGAGTAAAGCAATGCTCGCACCCAAAAAAATGAAGTACCGGAAGATGTTCAAGGGCCGGACCAAGGGCGCCGCGTACCGCGGATCCAGCCTTAGCTTCGGCGAGTTCGGGCTTCAGGCCAGCCAATGTGGCCGCCTCACGGCGCGCCAGATAGAGGCGGCACGTATCGCCATGACGCGGCATGCAAAGCGTAACTGCAAGATCTGGATCCGGATCTTCCCCGACAAGCCGATCACCAAGAAGCCGGCAGAGACCAGGATGGGCAAGGGGAAGGGGAACGTCGAGGAATACGTGGCCGTTGTCCGGCCGGGCAGGATTCTTTACGAGATTCAGGGAGTCCCCGAGGACATTGCACGGAGCGCGTTTCGCCTCGCCGGTTTCAAGCTTCCCATCCGAACGAAATTTGTCAGCCGGGAGCTGGAATTTTGAGCAAGTCGACCTCGGAATTCAAGGAGTTGTCGCTGGATGAGCTGAAGCTCAGGGAGCAGGAGCTCCGGGAGGAGCTGTTCAACCTGCGCGTGCGCCACGCCACCGGGCAGCTCGAGAACCCCATACTAATTCGCAAGGCCCGCAGGGATATCGCGCGGGTGAGGACTTTCGTCCGGCAGAAGGAAAGGGCGGCAGCGACATGAGTGAGGTGATCAGCACGCCGACCGGCCCGCAGAGTGTCCGGGGCGGCGCAAAGACCAGGGTCGGCGTCGTCGTATCGGACAAGATGAACAAGACGCGTGTCGTGACCGTGCAGCGGCGCGTTCAGCACCCGCGCTACAAGAAGTACATCAACCGCAGAAAGAAGTTCAAGGCACACGACGAATCGAACGAGTCGCATGTCGGTGACACGGTTCTGATCGTTGAGACGCGCCCGCTGTCGAGAGACAAGCGGTGGCGCATTCGCAAGATTATCGAGAAGGCGCTTTAGCCATGATCCAGCAGGAAACCATCCTCAATGTCGCCGACAACTCGGGCGCGAGGAAGGTGGGGTGCATCCGCGTTCTAGGGGGCACACGCCGGCGGTACGCGGGGATCGGGGACATTATCGTGGTCAGCATCAAGGAGGCGATCCCCAACGCCAAGGTGAAGAAGGGCGAGGTTCGGCGCGCCGTTGTCGTGCGGACGGTCAAGGAGACGCCGCGGCCGGACGGGTCCTTCATCCGGTTCGACGACAACTCGGTGGTGCTCATCGAGCTGAACCTGGAGCCTATCGGCACACGCATCTTCGGCCCGGTTGCCCGCGAGCTGCGCGCCAAGCGCTTCACGAAGATTATCTCGCTCGCTCCGGAGGTGATCTGACCATGGCCCAGACGCGCATGTACATACGGAAGAACGACACCGTTGTCGTGATCACCGGCAAGGAAAAAGGGAAGAGCGGAAAGGTGCTTCGCGTCATCCGGAGCAAGGGCGCGGTGATCGTGGAGAAGATAAACATCGTCAAGCGGCACTCCCGGCCGACGTCGGAAATCAAGCAAGGCGGAATCATCGAGAAGGAGGCTCCCCTGTACGTCTCCAAGGTTCTGCTCAGATGCCCGAAGTGCAATGCGGGCAGGCGGATCGGGCGAAAGGTGCTCGACGACGGGACCAAGGTGCGGATCTGCCGCAAGTGCCAAGAGGTGCTCGATGCCTGAGGCCAAAGCCCGCAAGCCGAAGCAGTCCCCCAAGGGGGGGAAGCCGAAAGAGGGCAAGAAGTCGGCAAAGAAGGAGACCAAGGGCGCGGGTCAGGAGGAAGCCCGGAAGGAAGCCGCGCCGGAGGAAGTTCTCCGCAAGGATTACCGCCCGCGCCTTCAGAAGCTGTTCGAGACGGAGTACGTCCCGCTCCTGATGAAGGAGTTCAACTACACGAATCGGGCCCAGGTGCCCAGGCTCCAC
>JAUYMQ010000007.1 GCA_030698575.1 Deltaproteobacteria bacterium | reverse complement strand
GCCGCAAGCGCCTTTCTTCTCTCCGACTTCGAGGAAGCGAACATCATCTCGCTCGACGGCCGGGGAGGGTTCGAGTCCGGCGTGCTGGCCGTCGGAAGGGGCAATCGGATCGAGATCCTCGACAGCATCCCCATCTCCTCGAGCTGGGGGCACATGTACGAGAAGGTGACCGCGCGGCTGGGCTTCCGGCCGCACTCGGACGAGGGAAAGGTGATGGGGCTTGCCGCGTACGGCGAGGGGGACGTGCTCCCCTTCGTTGACTGGAACGAGCCTTACCCGCGAATCAGGCCAGGGGCCTTCAGCAAGTTCATAGCCGATCTACCCCAGCGGCGGCCGGAGGATCCGCTCACCGATGAGCATCGGAGCCTGGCCGCATCGCTCCAGGTGACGCTCGAGCGCGCCGTGCTTCTCATGAATCGCTACCTGCAGCGGCGCACGGGCATCCGCAATCTCTGCCTGGCGGGCGGTATCGCGATGAACTGCTCCATGAACGGCGTGCTCTTCCGCGGGCCATATACCGACGGGATCTTCGTCCAGCCCGCTTCAAGCGACGCCGGCACCGCGCTCGGCGCGGCTGCATGGGTGCACACCCGCACGACGGGACGGCGCCCCGACGGCCCCTTCGACCACGCCTACTGGGGCCCGTCCTATTCGGAAGCGGACATCGAAACGGCTCTCCGCAAGACGCGCGTGAAGAACTACGAACGGAGCGACGACATCTGCGCGGTCACGGCCCAGTTGCTGGCCGACAACCATATCGTGGGGTGGTTCCAGGGCCCGATGGAGCTGGGGGCGCGAGCGCTTGGAGGCCGAAGCATTCTGGCGAACCCGGCCGGGCCGGACATGCGCGATCGGGTGAATCGCGACGTGAAATGGCGGGAGCTCTGGAGGCCCTTCGCACCCTCGATGCAGGCTGAGCACGCGGCCGACTACCTGGAAGATCCTTACCGGTCCCCCTTCATGATCCATGCCTTCATCGCCAGGGAGGATCGGCGCCCGGAGATCCAGAGCACCGTCCATGTCGACGGCACCTGCCGCCCCCATCTCGTCGAGCGCGGAACCAACCCGCGGTACTGGCAACTGCTCGAGGAGTTCCGGAAGCTCACCGGCGTTCCGGTGCTCCTCAACACAAGCTTCAACGTCAAGGGTCAGCCCATTGTGAACACGCCGCTCGACGCCATCGGCACCTTCTACACCTGTGGCCTCGAGTACCTCGTGATGGGCAACTATTTACTCTGGAAGTGAGCATGCTCAGAAGCAGCTTCGTCCTCATCCTGTTTTCCCTGCTGACCCAGGTCATCGGCCTCGGGCTGCAGATTGCCCTCGCCAACAAGTTCGGCACGGGCCAGGAGGTGGACGCCTACATCGCGGCACTGACTCTTCCGGGGGTCGTGGAAGCCCTCGCGCTGGCGGCCGTGGCGCAGCTGCTCCTGCCTTTGCTCGTCCGGCGTTTCGCTTCAGGGCAGGGCGCCGAGGCCTGGCGCGTGCTCTCAACGTTCGTCTGGCTGCTCGCGGGCGGGCTCCTTCTTCTTTCCATTCCGGTGGCCTTCGGGCGCCTGACGCTCGTGCGGGCGGTTGCGCCCGGTCTGGACGGCGCGACGCTGCGCCTCGCGGGCGACTACCTGGCCCTGCTCTTCCCGGGAATGGCCTTCGGGGTGGCGGGGGCGCTGCTCACCCAGGCGTTCCATGCCCGGCGGCGCTTCACGCTTCCCGCCCTCGCGGGGGCTGCATCCCAGCTGGCGCCCCTGGCGGCGGTCCTGCTTCTCTCGGACCGGCTCGGGCTCTGGAGCCTCATCGGGGGCACGCTGGCGGCCAAGGTCCTCGCGCTGGCCCCGCTCGTCTGGATCCTGGCGCGTGAAGGCGCGCCGCTCAGGCCGCGGATCGAGATCGGGCACCCCGAGGTGCGCCGGCTGGCCTGGCTCGCGCTTCCGGTCGTCGTGGCCGTGACCTCGGCGCGCCTGAACGGCGCCGTCGATCGATTCTTCGTCTCCTTTCTCGGCGAGGGGAAGCTCTCCTCGCTGGGCTATGCGGATCTCGTCGTGGGGCTGGTGCTGGCGGTTCTCGTCTCGCCGGTGGCGGCGGTCGTCTATCCCGGGCTGGCGGATCGGGAGGCCCAGTCGGACCGGGCCGGCCTCTTCCGGTTGCTGGATCGGGGATCGCGCTGGGTGATCGCGGGCATGCTCCCCTTCGTCATTCTCATCTGCCTCCTTGCATCGCCCGCGCTCACGGTGGTGTTCGAGCACGGCCGATTCTCCGATGCCGACACCGCGCGCGTTGCGGGCATCCTTGCCTGCTACGGGGGGATCCTCCTGCTGGGCGGGGTGGGGAGCCTGCTCGTGCGCGGGTTCTACGCCATCGGCAACACGCGGGACCCGATGATCTGGGGAGGCCTGGTGCCTCTTGCGTTGAACGTCATTCTCGACGCGCTGGTCTTCCGGCAGTGGGGCGTGTATGGCGTCGCGGCGGTCACCTCGGCCAACGCCATCCTTGGCATTCCGATCCTCTACGTGATCCTGAGGCGCCGCCTTGGTGTGGCGCCGCTCGGCGGCTGGACCGGCTTTTGCATCCGCGTCGGGGTGGCCGGCGGCTTCATGACGCTCGTGACTCGCAGCCTCGCGGCACTGATTCCCGCCGACGAGGGCGGCGCCGCAGCCGTGGTCGCGCTCTGCCTCACTGCATTTGGTGGACTGGCTGCCTACGGAGCAGCGGGCTGGATCCTGCGGATCGAGCCGCTGATCGAACTTGCCGCCCGGCTCCGGCTCTCGTTTCGCCTGGGAGGCGTCGCAGTCGCCGGAGTGCCGCCGGGGGTGGCACGATGAGCCCGATCCGCGTTCTCCAGATTGTGAACACCCTCGCACGGGTGGGCGGGGCGGAGACGGTCGCTGTTGACCTCGCGCGCCTCGCCTCGAGCCGCTGGGAGCCCCATCTGCTCGCTCTTCGTTCCGGTCCGGACGGAATCGATCCCGCGCTGGGCGCAGCTCTGAACGACGCCGGCGTGCCAATGCATCAGATCGCGATGGACGGGCTCAGGGATATCCCGGCCGCCCGCGCCCTGCACAGACTCCTGGCGAGCCTCCGGCCGGCGGTGATCCACGCGCACAACAGGCCGGCGGATGTCTGGGCCATGATCCATGGGGCGCTCGCGCGCGTGCCGGCCCGCGTGTACACCCGTCATCTCACCTATCCAGATCTGAACGCCGGCATGCGCCGCCGCTGCTTTCTGTCGTCGCATCTCGCGCACCGGGTCGTCGCGGTTTCATCGACGGTAGCGGGCCACCTCGTCCGGGAAGAGGGGTGCCCGCCCCGACGCATCACCACGATCCCGAACGGCGTCGATTTCAACCGCTTCGATCCCGCCTCGGTGGATCTCCGTGGAAGGGCGCGCGCACTCCGGGACGAGTGGGGCATTTCTGCGGAAGCGCCCGTCGTCGGCACGCTCGGCCGGCTCACGCATCAGAAAGGGATTGATCTGTACCTGCATGCCGCCGCCGGCGTGGCGGTTCGGGTTCCGGCGGCGCGCTTCGTCATCGTGGGCGACGGTCCCGCGCGCGTTCCCCTCGAGCGCCTCTCGGCGTCCCTCGGGTTGGCGCACCGGGTTGTGTTCACCGGCTTCCAGGAGCCGGCCGCAGCCATGACGGCATTCGACGTCTTTCTCGCAACTTCACGTTACGAGGGCCTTCCCCTCACGCTGCTCGAGGCCATGGCCTGCGGCAAGGCGGTGGTCGCCCCGCGCGTGGGCGCCTTTCCCGAGGTGGTCGATGCCGGAGTCTCGGGGCTCCTGCCGGCCCCGGTGTTCTGGGCGCCGCGCGTGGAGTCCCTCGATCCGGCCCCCTTCGCGGAGGCGGTCCTGCAGCTTCTCCTCGACGACGATCTACGCAAGCGGCTGGGAGAGGAGGCCCGGAAGAAAGTCGAGCTCAATCACGGCATCCAGGCGATGGTGGCGCGTCACGAGGCGCTCTACGCGCAGCTTCTTGGAAATGGAGGCCTGCCGTGAACGTGCTCGTTCTGGGGGAAGCGCGAAGCATTCATCAGCAGCGAATTGCAGGCGCGCTCGCGGCGCGCGGGCACGAAATCACCTTCGTGACCTTCGCCCCCGCACTGCTGCCCGGAATTGAAGTGATCGATCTCGCCGATGGGTCCGGAAGCGTCCCCTTTCTCAGGTTCATGCGGAAGGTCCGGCGGCTCAGGTCTCTCATCCGCGATCGCCGCATCGACGTGCTTCACGCGCACTACATATCGGTGTACGGCCTTCTCGCGGCGCTGGCCGGGCCGGTTCCGAAAATTCTGACAGTCCACGGCTCCGACGTCCTCCTGGCGCGGCGGACGCGCTACAACCGCGCCGTGATGCGTTTTGTGGCGCGGCGCATGGACGGCTTCACCTCGCCCGCTCCCCACGTCACCGAGGCGCTCTTCCTGCTGGGAGCGGAGGCCGGGCGGATCGCGACTTTCCAGTACGGCGTCGACTGCCGGCGCTTTCATCCGCGCTTGGCGCCGCGACGGGGGGACGAAACGCTGAAGATCATCAGCACGCGAAGCCTGGAGCCGCTCTACCGGGTCGAGCTTCTGCTCATGGCGCTTTCACGCATGGCCTGCGGCAACCGCTTGCGAACCGTCATCGCCGGCGAGGGCGCCGAGGCGGAGCCCCTTGCGCAGCTCGCCTGGTCGCTGCAGCTCGAAGATGAGGTCGCGTTCACCGGGTCGCTCGATGAGGACGGCGTGGCAGGCGCGCTGCGAGAGGCGGATCTCTACGTGAGCACCTCGCCCACCGACGGCGCGTCTCTCTCGCTCCTCGAGGCGATGGCCACGGGGCTGCTTCCCATCGCTCCCGACATCCCGGCCAACCGCGAATGGATCCGGCACGCCGAGAACGGCCTGCTCTACCGGCCGGGCTCGCCGGACGCCCTGGCGGAAGCCATCGCGAGCGGCCTCCACGAGGGGGCCCTCCGGGAAAAGGCGCGGACGGAGAACCCCGCGATCATCCGGGACCGGGCGGATTTCGGCGTGGGAATCCGGCGACTTGCGGAAATTCTCGAGAATGCCGTGGAGGGGAGGGGAAGCCGATGAGGCGCGTGCTCCTGGTCGCCTACTACTTCCCCCCGCTGGGGGGCGGCGGCGCTGGCCGCCCGCTGAAACTGGCGCGGTACCTCCCCGCGTCCGGCTGGGCGGTGGACGTGCTGACGGTCCGGGGGGGCATCTGGAGCGCTGTCGACGAGAGCCCACTCGCCGAACTGCCGCCCGCCGTCACCGTGCACCGGGCCCCGATCATCATTCCCGGGCGCCTCTGGGGTAGCTTCCGGCGCCAGGGGACCGGCGGGGCAGCCGTCACTCAGGACCGTTCGGCGGGCGAGGGAGGCGGAGTCCTTGAAGGCATGAAGGAATTGCTGCGCAAGGGCCTGTACATTCCCGACGAGTTCATCGGCTGGTATCCATTCGCCGTCCGCCTGGGCGCGCGCCTCGTCCGCGAGCGCGCCATCGAGGCGGTCGTCTCGACCTCCCCGCCGCACACCGCCCATCTCGTCGGGCGCGCCATCGCCGCGAAGACCGGCGTGCCCTTCGTGGCCGACTTCAGAGACGCCTGGACGCGCAATCCCTCCTTCCGTCGGGGAGAAGGCCGGCGCGGGCGTATCGAACGGCGGCTCGAGGCCGGCATCGCCGGCGCCGCGCGACGGATCGTGACCGTGTCGCAGGGAATCCGGAACGGGCTGCTGCAGGATCACCCTTTGCTGCGCCCCGAAGACGTGCGCGTCATCCAGAACGGATTCGACCCGGAAGACTTCGTAAAGGGATCACTGCCGTCCGATCTCGCGCCGATCCCCGGGAAGCTTCGGATCGTCTACACGGGGGGGTGGCTCGACGGGCGAACGCCGGAGACCTTCCTTGCCGCTCTGCGCGCCTATGCGGGGAAGTCGAGGCGGCAGGGGCTGCCGGAGATCGAAGCGGTCTTCGCCGGCACGGAGCAGGCCGCGGTGGCAAGATGCGCCGCGCGCGCCGGCGTGTCCGCGCTCGTTCGCACTGTCGGCTACCTGCCTTTGCGCACCGCCTGCGCGCTGCAGCGAAGCGCCGATGCGCTGCTCCTCACGCTGAGTGATCGAAAGCATGGAGAAGGGATCCTCACGGGAAAGATCTTCCAGTACCTCGGCGCGGGGCGTCCCGTGCTGGCTGTCGTGCCGGAAGGAGAGGCTGCGGATCTCGTGCGAAAGACCGGGGCTGGTTGCGTCGTAGCGCCCGGTGACACCGAAGACGTTTGCCGCGCGCTCACCTCGCTGGCGGGTTCGAAGCGCGCGGGAAGGCCCCTTCGGGGAGCCGATGCCCAGGCCGCGGCGCCCTACACCCGGCAGGCTGCATCGCGCCGTTTCGCCTCGCTGCTTGATGAGGTGTGCCGTGGCTAACCCGGTCGTCCTCCTGGTGGCCGGCGCCCGGCCGAATTTCATGAAGCTCGCGGCCCTCCGAACGGCACTTCTCGACCACGGTGGCCTCGAAGTCCGGATGCTGCTGACCGGCCAGCACCGGGGGGAGGAGATGTGCGATCGCATCCTGGCCGATCTCGAACTTCCGGCGCCCGACCGCGTTCTCGACGCGGGTGCTTCGCCTCCGGCTTTCCTGCCGGCGCGTCTCTTCGAGGCGTTGCGAACCGAGTTTGAACGCCGAACTCCCGCGCTGGTCGTCGTGGTCGGCGACGTCACCTCGACCGCGGCCGCTGCTCTCGCCGCCCGCGTCTGTGGAATTCCGCTCGCGCACGTGGAGGCCGGGCTCCGGGCTTTCGACCGCACGATGCCGGAGGAGGTGAACCGGATTCTCGCGGACCATGCGTCCGATCTTCTTTTCACGACGGAGGAGGCGGCGGGACGCAACCTGGAACATGAGGGGATCGATCAGCGGCGAATCTTCTTTACCGGAAACGTCATGGTCGACACCCTGCAACGCTTTCTCCCGAAGACCGACCGGGCGACACCCCGGCGACACGCCCTCCGGCCGGGGGCCTATGCGCTCCTGACCGCGCACCGCGCGGGGAACGTCGATCGGGGGCCTGCGCTGAACGAGATCCTGAAAGCGGCGGCGATGATCGCCCGGCGGATGCCCGTTCTCTTTCCCGTTCATCCGCGAACCCGCGCGCGCCTCGGGAGCCGCCAGCTTGCGCTGCCCGCCGGCGTCCGGATCTCGCCGCCACTCGGTTACCTCGACTTCGTCGATTTGCTGAAGAACGCCGCGCTGGTGATGACCGACTCGGGTGGCGTGCAGCAGGAGAGCGCCGTCCTTGGAATTCCCTGCGTCACGCTTCGCGATCGGACCGAAGTGCCCG
>JAUYMQ010000005.1 GCA_030698575.1 Deltaproteobacteria bacterium | reverse complement strand
ACCGAGAGGACCGAAAAACACGACATCAGCTCCAGTTCATCCGACTCTCGCCAAGGTGTTCACCACTCGCGGGAGGATGAAATCCGTGCTTCAACACCATTTTTCAGCAGCCTGCTAGGGGCTCGCTGCGGGGAAAGGGCCTCCCGGCGCCGCGTCGCGCCGAGCGTCCGGGAGAGGACCGGAGGTGAACGGAAACCCGCCTCGTAGGGGGCGGGTTTTCGCTGGATGCGTCCGCAGGGGGCCCTGGCTCGGCCCCCGTGGCGGGTGCGGGATTCAGGGCTACTCGGCGGTAGTCCGGCACTGACGGAGGAGTGGAGGACATGGCTTACAACGGCGTTGCGGGAAGGATTCTCTGGGTCGATCTCGGTGAGAAGAAGCACTGGACGCAGGACATTCCGGAAGAGGTCTATCGGCAATTCCTCGGCGGCTACGGTCTCGGCGTGCGCGTGCTGTACGAGCACATGCCGGCGGGCGCCGATCCGCTCGGGCCGGACAACATCGTGGGCATCGTCGCCGGGATCATGACCGGCGTTGAAACCCCCTTCAGCGGCCGGACGCAGGTCGTCTCCAAGTCGCCGCTCACGGGCACATGGGCCGACTCGAATTCCGGCGGGCTTCTGGGCTCGCAGCTCAAAAAGGCGGGCTACGACGGCGTCTTCATCCGAGGGAAAAGCGACAAGCCTGTTTACATCTTCATCGATGACGGCCGCGTCGAGATTCGCGACGCCGCCGGCCTCTGGGGCAAGGACACCTACGAGACCTACGACGCGCTGGTGCAGGAGATCGGCGGCAGGCGCAAGCCCCATCTCGCCTGCATTGGCCCTGCCGGCGAGAAGCAGCAGCTCATCTCCTGCGTGATCGTCGATCGTTACCACGCCTGGGGGCGCCAGGGCTTCGGCGCGGTGTGGGGATCCAAGAACCTGAAAGCCGTGGTTGCGCGCGGCACGGGCAGCATTCCGATCGCGGATCCGGAGAAGTTCAAGAAGCTGGTGAAGGAGATCAACAAGCCTTTCTACGCGCAGAAGAGCCTGCGGGTGCGCATCATGGCCGCCATCTCGACCGCCGACTCACGCATGTCCTGGCTCTACCGGTTCTTCACCAAGTTCCGAATCAAGATCATGCTCGACACGAAGGCCATGCTCAAGACCTGGCACGAAATGGGGACCACGTCGGCTGTCTCGATCTCGGTCGAGAACGGCGACGCGCCCGTGAAGAACTGGCAGGCGGCGGGCTCGGTCGAGTTCCCGATGGCCACCAAGTCGTCGAAGATCTCCGACAAGGAAGTCTCGAAGCTCCGCGACGAGTACCTCACCTGCGGCGACTGCCCGCTGGTCTGCAAGGGGATCGTCTCGGTGAAGGAGGGTCCCTACGCGGTCTCACGCGTTCGAAGGCCCGACTACGAGACCCTCTGCGGCTTCGGCGCCGCGCTCCTGAACGACAACCTCGAGTCGATTGTGGCCGCCCACAACTACTGCAACCAGTACGGGCTCGACGCAGTGAGCACGCCGGCCACCATCGGGTTCGCCGCGGAGCTGTACGAGCGGGGCATCATCACGAAGGAGCAGACCGACGGGATCGATCTCAGGTGGGGCAACGCCCAGGCCATCGTGGAAGCCACCCGCCGGATGGCCATGATGGAAGGGAACTTCGGCAAGCTCTTCGGGAGCGGCACGAAGCGCGCCACCGAACTCATTCCCGGCAGCGAGCCCTACGCCGTGCTGATCCACGGCCAGGAGATCCCCTACCACGATCCCAAGTTCTCGCCCAGCATGGGGACGAACATGGTCGCGGACCCCACCCCGGGGCGGCACACGACCGGGAGCCTCGCCTGGCACGAGACCTTCAACCTCCAGTTCCCCTTCAAGAGCATCAACCTCCCGAAGTACGGCTGGCGCTCCTACGAGGGGAAGGGCGAGGGGCAGCGCTGGTGGTCGAATGCGCACCAGATGATGAACGGAATGGGCATCTGCCTCTTCTCGAGTTTGGTGGGCGGCATTCCCTACGTCGAGCTGACCAATGCGCTCACGGGCTGGGGCGTGGATGAGAAGGAGCTGCTGATGACCGGTGAGCGCATCCAGACGATGCGCCACCAGTTCAACACGCGCGAAGGGCTCAAGCCCTCCGAGTTCAAGCCCCACCCCCGAATGACCGGCGAGGGAGAGCACAAACTCCGGAGTGGTCCCCTGGCCGGCGTCGAGGTCGATCAGATGCGTCTGGTGAAGGACTACTACCAGGCCATGGGATGGGACTACGAGACCGGCGTCGTCCGGCCCGAGAAGCTCCAGGAACTGGGACTCACGCAGCTCGTGGGGTAACGCGCTTCCAGTCCTGCGTGTCATTCGAAGCCCGCCTCCCAGGAGGCGGGCTTTCCTTTGGTCTGCCCAGCATGGGCTTCGACTTGGAGGCTGCATGGACTTCCCGTCGAACCGTGTCCAACGAAAAAGAGGAACCTGGAAACGCGCCAGGTCCCCCTTCATTTGGTCTCCGTTACGCCTGCGTGTCCGGTCCGGACACGCCTGTCAGTTGGTGTACTGGAGCAGGCAAAAGCCTACGTGTCTATCATTTCTTCCCGTGGGTGGCGCTCTTCTCTTTTTCTTTCCCGTTCCCGTTCCCGTTCCCCTTCCCGTTCTTTTTCTCTTTCTCTACGTTCTCTATCTTCTCACCCTCCGTCTTCTGCTCGGAGGAAGCGTTCTCCGTCACATCCTTGGAATGCTCCGGCTTGGCTGCTTTGTGAGTCGGCTTGTTCGGGGACTTTCCTTCATGATCGGCAGCTCCTTTGTCGCCCGCGGAGGATTCGCCATGCTTGCCGGCCTTGGTCGTGGACCCCTTCTTGCCGTCAGCCCCTCCATCGCCGCGCACCGCCTTTTCATTCCTTGTCGAGGCCTTTTCCTGCTTGCCGGCCTTCTGAGCGGGCGTCTTATGCTTCGCCCTTCGCGCCGTGGCTTCATGGCGAGCCCGCTCCTCTTCCCGGGCCTCCCCCTTCCGCGCCGCCTCTTCAGCTTTTTTCGCGGCGTTCGCCGCAGACTCCATCCTCCCCTTCCTCGTCTCCGTCCCCTTCATCTTCGCAAGACGGCTGGGCTTCACGAAACGGTCCGGATTCTCATAGACGACAAACTTGCGGTGCTTCGCCTTTAGCAAGTGAGCTTTGATCCACTTGCCGTCCCTCAGGTCGTCGCGCCGACTGAAAATGAAGGATTCGTCCTTGTCGCCTCGTCGGAACCGAACCAAGCGATCGTTCGGGCCGATGGGTGCCCATCCCACGTAATCGCCTTCGTGAGTCCATCGAACCCATGCGGGACGGTACTTCTTTCCCGGCTGCCAGACCCATCCCATGCCGGGAACGGAATCCCAACGGCCATAGTGGGACGGAGCGTAGCCCCAGGACTCGTCCGGTACCCAGGTCCATCCTTGGCCGGTGTAGACCCAGCGTCCGTTGGAGTAGGGCCGCCAGTCCGGCGCAACATTCCGGGGACGCCAGCCATAGTCCTGCCAGCCGGGTACCCGGACCCAGTCGCCTGAGCGAGCCAGATCGAGCGCGCCGACCATGAACGAAGGCAGGTATCGGGAAAGCGAAGCGGCCGAGGAGCCGAAGTACCGGTTCAGGATGCCCCGATCAAAGTCGTCGTAATTGTTCTCCAAATAGCTCCCTTCGGGGGTGAAGGACCCATCCGGATTCACATAGAGATCCTGGCCGCTCGAAAGAAAATTCCGTCGGTCGGCCGATCGAACGCTTGCGTCTCCTCGAAGGACAGAGATTCTCGCAAGACCGTCGCGATGGACGTCCACACGGTAGCTTCCGCTCTGGTTCAAGTCGACGCCGCCGCGGGCCCAATCGACCCGCACCTGATCGCGATCTGGACGATCCTGCAGAAGAACGACGTTGAACGTTCCGTAGTCAAGACGCAGCTGCGGGCCTGGCACGATTGAAGAGATCCGAGCTTGGCTGCGGGGTTGCAGGTCAAGGAACACGCCGCCCGGGAATTCGACCGATAGCTGCCCGTCGGAGCCGGTGAGGACCTGATCCCCGTCCTCGAGAACGGTGTTTGTGGCTGCGTACCCCCACTCTTGCTGGCCACCGCTTCGAACGAACGTCTCTCCCTGGGAAGACGCGATGCGCGAGGCCCCCGCTTCAGCTTCATCGAAATAGCTGGCCAGAACGGTCACAATGGCAACCAGGATCAGCAGGCCCGCCGCAATCTTGAGGAGGTGGAAAGTGTTGGCTCGCTGCTTCATGGGGTTACCTCCAGCAATAGCGTCGGGAATGCCATCCACCCTGGGTCGGCCAGGGACTTCCAACATTTTCGAGAAGCAGCCGAGAAGCAGCCGCAAAGCACCTCACAGTTCGCCGCGGATCCCCCTGTTTCATTAGTGACGATCGGAATACTTGCTGTCCTTTTTTCCGTCGCCGTGGCGATCGGAATCATGGTTCTCCTTGTCGTCGTCGCCGCGGTGATCGGCATCCCAGTTCCCCGTATTCCGGTGGTCGCGGTGATCGGCATCCCATTTACCGACATTGCCGTGCCTCTTGTGGTCGGAATTCTTGTTCCACTTGTTTCCGTTCTTGTCGTGATTGGAATTCCCGTTCACGAACTTTCCGTTGTTCCAGTTGGAGGCGAGGTGGAAGCCGTTTTTAAGCGCATGTTTCTCACTCATGTAGGTTCCTCCCCTCGTCTGGCCGAACGGGGACGAACCTTTCCGGTAGTAGAGCATGCGGTGAGGATCGGTCCAGACACGACTGCTCCACCACCCCGGATTCTGATACTCCGAATATCGGTGATCGTGGCCCTGGGACCCGTATCGCGGATTAGACACGTAGGCCACGTTGTACAGTCCGTTGATCGTTCGCTGCGACACGCCTGCCCGTGAAAGGTCTTCCATGGAATGGTAGGGGCGGTTGTTTATGATGCGCCGCGCCAAACCGCGGTCCATATTGAGAAGCGTCTCGAGCTGCGACTGGCTCGCATAGTTGAGATTCAGGTATTCCTGGTTTAGCACCTGCGTGTTGTGGTGACGCCGGCTCATCGCCTCCGCGCTGGACGCGAAAAGCAGCAGCAGGGAAACCGCAACGGCAAGCATCGATTTTACTGGCAGCGTTCTCATCTGGGGACTCCTTTTCCGGCGAAAAACCCCGCCGGTTTGCCCGATTTCTCGGGCCAAGCCGAACACCCGCTCCCGGCTGCGAAGCTCGTCCCGGTCTCGACGCGCGATTCTTGCGGGGAGCGCGATCCGGCCCGTGCAGCGCAATGCGACAGCGGGTCTTACCGCCGGTCGCCCGACAAGTCGTTCTCCCAAGAAACTGAATGGAGAGTGCGACCCGGTCGAAGGTCTCACGAACACTGGGCCGGTGGCGTCCACTGCTTCGGAAGCAGGTTGGCTTGTCGAAGGGAATGTAGAGGGTTTCGCCCAGCAGTGAACCTGTTCATACTTACACTAGAGGGCCTCAGGCGCGACTTATTCGGTGTCAGGCATGACTTATTTTATTTGTTGAATGCGCGCCCGGCATTTATCGGCCTACTTGATTGTAGGCTGGCCTCCCATGCGGCCTCCTAACGGAGACCTTCGGCGCTTTCGATACCGACATTCCCCTGGTGAGGCGAGCCGGTTTCCACACTGTGCCGCGAGCAAGTTCGTCGAAGCGCGGGTTTTCAATGAACATTTGGAATTCGCCATCCGCAGGTTTTGGATCGCTCACTCGCGCCAGGTCGCGACGAAGCTTACCTTGCAGTCGGCCAAGAGATAGCCCTGCTGCTTGTGGAACCGCTCAAACCACCGCCCCTTGCCGGGCG
>JAUYMQ010000642.1 GCA_030698575.1 Deltaproteobacteria bacterium | reverse complement strand
GCTCGCGCGGACGCGCACGCGCCGCGCGCGGCGCTACACGCCCGGCAAGTTGCCGCCGCCCACCAAGGGCCGCCCACCCAATGCGTGTCGGCCCGACTGGCCCGGCGGCTACAACTTCTTCGGGTGGCGGTACACGCCCTGGCGCTTCGAGACCCAGGCGGGGAAGCGCGTGTTCATCCCGGGAACCCGCACCTTCACCGCGAAGCCCCCCGGCTGGCTGTGGACCGGCTTTGACGCCCAGGGCCCCACAAACCCGAAGTGCTACCCACCGCGAGGCCAGCAGCACCAGGACACCGCGAATGACGGAACGTTTGCCGGCGCGCGCCGCGCGGCGACGCTCGGCCATGAAAACCCGGAGGCCATCGCGCGCGCCATCAACGGCATCACCCGGGCGATGGCCGCCGGCAAGATCACCGAAGGCCGCGCCGGCGCGCTCATCGGCGGGCTCATGACGCCCAGCATGGCCGCGGCCCAGGCCGGCGAGCGCATCCAACCGCTCACCGCGGCGGACATCGCCGCGAGGAAGGCCGCGAAGGGCACGCGCTTCGACCTGCTGGGGGCGCTCTCGCTGCGCGAAGTCGCCGATGCCTGCCGCAAGCGCCCCGGCCCGTGGGCGTGCTTCGAGCGCTGGCCCGGCGGGTGGCTGGCGTTCGATGATCCCCGCGTCGGCGCCGGCACCGGACCGTGGCACGGGCCGACACCTTACGGTGTGTTCCTCCCGGGCTGCTTCGGGCACAAGTACGATCCGGTCGAGACCGTCGGCCGCTGGATCATCAAGACGGTCGGCGCGGCGCCGAGCGCAATCGCCCAGCCGCTCGCGCGGATCTGGCAGGCCCTCGTGCCCACGCCCGAGGGGACGCCCGTGGCGGCGCCGGCGCCGCCGGCGGATCTGTGGATGTGCCGCGAGAGCTGGCCCGGCGGCTGGATGCCCGTCCCCGAGTATCTGCGGCAGGGCAGCCCCGCGGGCTGGCGCGGCCCCACACCTTACGGTGTTCCTGTTCCGGGCTGCTTCGGCGGGGTCTGACGGCCATGCCGGTCTATCCCCTCGTCTGGACCCCGCTCGTCAAGAGCGGCAACTATCCCCACATGGCGAAGCTCGACGCCGCGATCTGGGAACGGTTCCTCGACAAGTACGCGGACAACTACCAGGAAGTCGCCTACGACGTCGCCCTCGGCGGTTTTTTACCTGACGAGAACCAGGGCGATCTGCCGACCCGCACCGGGTACCAGTACAGCACCGCGCTCAAGGTTGACGCCGTGCTGCGCCGCGAGGGAGAAGTCTGGATCGTCGAAGTGAAACCGTCCGCGAGCGTGTCCGCGATCGGCGGGGCGCTCTGCTACCACGTCATGGCCGAGCAGGACGAGCTGTCGCCCTTTCCGCTCGTCCCCGCGGTCGTCACCGACCGCGCGAGCCCGGACATTGCGTACTGCGCGCAAGCCCTCGGCGTCACCCTCATCGAAGTAGGGAGCCCCTGATGGACCTCGCCGCCTTCGCGCTGGCTGTCGTCGCGTACCGCCGCGGCCTGAACGGCACCGTCACGAGCTGGGGCCGCAACGCCGGCGACAACAAGGCCGTGGACGGGGTGCCGAACTCGCGCCACCTCTACGACCTGGCCGCCGACGTGGTGCCCGGCGCGGGCTTCACCGCGGAACGCCGGCGGCGCTACGGCCACAGCCTCGGGCTGTGGGTGCTGGTCGAGTCCGACCACGACCACCTCGAGCCGCTCTCGCTCCGGGTGCCCTGATGGACGACCTGGTCAAGCTCATCAGCACGATCGGCTTCCCGGCCGCGGTGACCATCTTCGTCCTGGTGCGCCTGGAGACCCGCCTCCGGGAACTGACCACGGCCGTCCAGGAGCTTCGCCACGCCCTGATCGGCCGAAAGCCGTTCCGAAGTACAGACCCCCCCCCGGAAAGCCCCGCCTGATGGCGCCCAGCGCGCCCGGAGGGAAACTCATGGTCCATTTCGCCATTCTCGGGCTCCTGGCGGTGGGGCTGGGCGGTTGCGCCCTGGCTCCGGGGGGCATGTCGGCCGCCCAGATGGCCGCAATGAGTAAGCTCAAGGACGCGGGGACGGTCTGTGTCACGGCCACCAGCCCGTGGGGGAAAGGGGTGGTCAGCTACACTCTCGTGGACAAGTCCATCGCGGCCGTCATCACCATCAAGGACGACTGCACCACCACCGTGGAGACCAAGGGCCTCCAGAAAGCCCCGTGAGGGGTGCCCCTCGACCTCGGCGTCTCTGCTCTTCTGGCCGATGAGGTAGACCGCTTCCGTACCGGCCTCGACGCCCTCAGCGACGGCGGCGCCAGAATGGCGCGCGCCACCGCCGCCCGGCGGCGCTACGACGACCCGGCCCCCCGGCAAATCACCATCCCGGCCTGGGATGACGTGATCCATGTCGTTCCCCAGCCGCAGATCACGCCCGCGATGCGCGAAGCGCACTACAGCGCGATCCGCGCGGGCGTCCCCTCGCCGCTCTCGACCGACCTGCAAGACAATATCGCCGCGCGTGGCCGGCGCGCCCGCCTGATGAACAACGCCGCGAGCCCCGAGTACGCGAAGGCCTACGGCCAGGTGATGACCGCGATCGACAACGTGCAAGACCTCCTGACCACCGTCGTCACGGTCGGGCGCCTCGCCCTCATCCCCGCGATCCGCGGCCTCGAGGCCCTCGCGGGCATTTCTGAACCCCTGTTTGCGCTCACCGGCAAGGTGGGGGCGAAAGCCCTGTCACGGGCCATCCCGATCCTCGGGTGGGTGCTGCTCGGCGCCGATCTGCTCAAGCTCTTGCAGACGTTCGGCATGATGGCGTTCCCGGCCTACGCCTTCCTCTGCGGCGGTGCGCGGCACGCGCTCGCCGCCGGCGTCCCCGCCGTCGTCATGGGCCGCGCCCTGAAACTGCGGGCGGGAGGCCTGGCACGGCTCAACCCCTTCGGCCGGCGCGCGCGCGTGTCCCGCTCGCGCACCGTCCGCGGGTGGAAGCCGTCAATCTACAACTTGATGGAAGTCTTCCAGACCACGGATGCGCTGTTCGGGGTTGGCGTGTCGTTCGGCGGCCTCGTCGGCCTCATCCAAGATTCCGCGTTCGGAGTAGAACAGCGCATCCGCGGCCAGGACGTGCGCGTGAGCACCGACCGGGTAGCGGATAGTTTCCATCGCCTCTACTCCGGGCGCCTCGCCCGCGAGGGCACCGCCGCGCTGCACGACCTGCGGACCTCGGCCGGCGTGCTTGCCACGGCGCCGATCCTCGACCAGGTGCAGGAGATCTTCACGGTGG
>JAUYMQ010000641.1 GCA_030698575.1 Deltaproteobacteria bacterium | reverse complement strand
CGCCCGGCGCCGCCACCGGCTACGGCGATCCCACCGACACCGACGTCTACTTCTGCTCGTTCCGCTGCGAGGAGGTCTACATCCGGATCCGCAAAGCCTGAACGCCGGGCCGCACCCTGCCGTCGCGAGGCTGTGAAATAGCTGTGGACAAGGGTGTGGAGAGGGTTGGACGCCCTGCGGAGCGCTTCGTGGAACGGGCAGCCGGCTCAGAGGCCGAGCAGGCGGCGGGGGTTCTCGATCTCCATGAGGCGGCGCTCCCCGGCCGTGAGGCCCGTCTGGTCGAGGTAGGTGAGCGCGGCCTCCTGGGGCCAGAACGGGAAGTCGGAGCCGAACAGGACGTTCTCTGCGCCGTAGCGGCGCACCAGCTCAGCCACGTGGGAAGGCCCTTCCGGGAAGAAGACCCTCACGATCGCGAAGTCGAGCCAGACCTTTGGCGAGCCCTTGACCAGCGCCTCGAGCCGCTCGGAGTGCGAGCCGCCCAGATGCGACGCCACAATAGTCAGTTCCGGGAACGACTCGATGATGTGGCAGAGCCTTTCGTTCGTGAGCACGTGACCGGCGTCGGCCAGGAGGAAATGATCATCGAGGTCCTGCTCCGCGGCTTCCGGCGTCGCGTCGAGGTGCACGCGGCGATCGGGATGGATGAGAAGCGGCAGGCCGGCGGCCGCGATGCGCTCGTACAGCCGCATGGCCTCCGTCGAGACCGGATCGTAGCCCTGCAGCGTGGGGTGGAGCTTCACGCCCCTGAAGCCGTACTCCGACATGAACCGCTTGATCTCCGCCGCAAGCGCCTCCGCCGGCGCCATCGGATGGAGTCCGCCGAAGGCCATGAGGCGGCCGCCCGATGATTCCACCTGCTCGCTGGTCCAGGCGTTGATCTTCTCCATGATTTCCGGGCGGGGCACGACGGCCTGGATGACCGAGCGACCGATGCCCAGGCGCGCCATCTCGTCCTGCAGGTATGCGGGGCTGCCGTCCTCTGCGATCTCGACCCCGAGGATCCCCGCGCGGACGCGGAAGGCGCGGATATTCGCGATCGCGCGCCGTGCGACCTCGTCTTCATAGACGTGCACGTGCATGTCGATGCGCTCGGCCATGGAGAGGTCCGGATTGGCGGTCAGAGGTCGAAGAGACGGGTGAGCAGGCGGGCGACGCCGTTTCCCGCTTCGTGATCGATGATCTCGTCGGCGTGCGCGAGCAGCTCGGGAGGGGCATCGTTCATCGCGACGCCCAGGCCCGCAACTTCGAGCATGCTCACGTCGTTGCGGTGATCGCCGATGGCGACGATCTCCTCGCGGGCGAACCCGTGCCGCTCCATCACAAACCGAACGCCGGCCCCCTTCCCGCCGGCGCGGGCGTGCACGTCGGTGGAATGGAAGCTGAATTCGCGGAAGCCGGGTATCGTGCTGATGTGGAAGCGCTCGACGTAGTGCTCGTCCTCTCGCTGCTCGAGGTAGCCGAGAATCGCCCGGTCACCGTCGCCGTCGGCGGTGAAGATGGAGAACTTGGTCACCGAGCGGCGCGGAAGCTCATCGAACGCCTCGACGTGCCGGATATTCTCCAGCCTGTCATAGAATGCGGTTTGGTAATCGTAGCGCGGCGGGAGCGTGTGCTTGGCGTCTTCGTGGAAGACCAGATAGAAGAGCGCATGCGACTCGCAGATCGCCAGAAGCTCTTCGGTCACGTGGTCGTCGATCTTCTCGTGCCGCAGCCACTCGTCCGATACGGGATCGTAGACGACCGCGCCGTTGTAGCAGACGAATGGCGTTCGGAGATCGATCTGCTGAAGCGCCGCCTTCGTGGCGCAAACCGAGCGGCCGGTGGCGACGAAAAGCGGGATGCCCCGCGCCTGAAGTCGCGCGAGGACGTCGAGCGTCTCGGGCGTGATCTTCCCCTGCTCGTTCAGTAGTGTGCCGTCCAGGTCGGTGAAGACCGCTCGGTATTCGGGCATGGGAGGCATTCTGTCCGTGACGCAGGGCGGAGGCCGGGTGGCGGCTGGGGTCCGCGCCGCCGTGAAGGGCGCCTGTAACCCGAGGTGCATCGGAGGCGCCCGATAGGGTATAAGTGATGCGCGCCCGGCTGTCCACCGGCCGCGCCGACTTGCATCAATCAGCGCGCCCGGCGCATCAGGGAGAGAAACGCATGCCGAGCACGGTCATTCCAGGCAAAGTCTTTCCAGGCGAGGACATGGCGCCGCCCGCGCCGCGCCTCGATGGCGCCGTTCTGGCCGAGCGGCGTCGTCGCTTCGCGGCGCAGATCGCGGGCGGCGTGTGCGTCATGCCCGGGACGGGCGAGACGCTGCGCTCGGGCGACGTCCACTACCCGTTCCGCCAGGACTCGGATCTTCTCTACCTGACGGGCTTCGAGGAGCCCGACGCGGTGGCGGTTTTCGCACCCGGCCGCGAGGACGGCTCGTTCGTCCTCTTCGTTCGGCCCCGGGATCCCGATGCCGAGACCTGGACGGGACGGCGCGCGGGCGTTGATGGCGCCGAGGCGCGCTTCGGCGCCGACAAGGCCTACCCCATCGGCGATCTCGCTCGCATGCTCCCCGAACTTCTTCGCGGCCACGAAACCCTTTACTACGCGCTGGGCCGCAACGAGACCTTCGACAAGCGCATCACTTCCTGCCTGAACGATTTGCGCACCCGCGTTCGCGCCGGCGTTTCCGCTCCCGGAAGCATCGTCGATTCGCGCCGGATCACCTCCGAGATGCGGCTGTTCAAAGCGCCGGAAGAGGCTGCACTCATGCGCCGCGCGGCGGCGATCACCCGCGAGGGGCATCTCGCTGCGGCCGGCGCAATCCGCCCGGGCGCGTTCGAATATGAAGTAGAGGCGGCGGTGGACGGCGCCTTCCGGCGGCAAGGTGCTTCAGGGCCCGGCTATCCCACCATCGTGGGCTCGGGCCCGAACGCAACGATACTTCACTACATCCAGAACGACCGGCAGATGCAGGCGGGCGAGCTGGTGCTCATCGATGCCGGTGCCGAGTTCGACTTCTACAACGCCGACGTGACGCGCACCTATCCGGTCGACGGCCGCTATGCGCCGCCCGGGCGCGACCTCGTCGAGGCCGTCATCGCCGCGCAGCGTGCCGCGATCGATCTGGTGAAGCCCGGGGTCGCTTTCGACGACGTTCACCAGGCAGCACTGCGCTCGCTCGTGGCGGGGCTTCTTGATCTCGGGATCCTCTCGGGCGATTCCGAGGAAATCCTGGCGAAGGAAGCCTACCGCCCGTACTACATGCACCGGACGAGCCACTGGCTCGGCATGGACGTGCACGACGTGGGCGCCTACCGGACGGGCGATGCGTCGCGGAAGCTCGAGGCCGGGATGGTGCTCACGGTCGAGCCGGGTCTCTACGTTTCGCCCCGGGCCGAAGCGCCCGAGGCGTTCCGCGGCATCGGCGTGCGCATCGAGGACGACGTGCTCGTGACGGAAACGGGGCACGAAGTGCTGACGGCCGACATTCCGAAAGAGCCCGCGGCCGTCGAGGAACTCTTCAGCGGCCTTCGATGATGGATCTCGATCTCCTCTCAATCCTGGCGGTTTCCGCGCGCATCGCGCTCGCCGCCACGTTCCTCGCCGCGCTTCCGGCGCTCCCGCTTGCGCTCTGGATCGCGCGTCATGACTTTCGCGGTCGCTCCTTCCTGCTGGGGCTTCTGAACCTCCCGCTCGTCCTGCCTCCCGTGGTCGTCGGTTTTCTCCTGCTCGTTCTCCTCTCGCGGCAGGGCTGGCTCGGAAGCGCCCTCGTGGGGGCCTTCGGGGCGCGGGTGATCTTCACCTGGGTGGCCGCGGCAGTCGCGGCAGCGGTCATCGCCTTTCCACTCATCCTCGGCGGGATGCGCATCGCGTTCGAAGGCGTGGACCGGCGCCTGGAAGACGCAGCGCGCTCGCTGGGCGAATCTCCCGGCGGCGTCTTCATGCGCGTGACGCTCCCGCTTGCCGCCCGCGGCCTCATCGGCGCGCTGGCGCTCGGACTCGGGAGATGCGTGGGCGAGTTCGGCGCCACGCTCATGGTCGCCGGAAACATTCCGGGCAAGACGCAGACCCTTGCACTCGCCATCCACCAGCAGGCCGAACTGGGCCACGACGCGCAGGCCGGCGCGCTGGTGCTGATCGCAGTAGCCATCGGTCTCGCGAGCACCTGGGGCGTCGAACGGTTGCGCGCGCGAGCGGCCCCTTGAGCGCCGCGGGCAGGATGGGTTCACGGGCCGGAGTCTCCGGAGGTAGGGCGTGAAGATCGAGGCGAGCATCACCAAGACTGTGGGGAGCCTCGCGCTCGATCTGGCCATTGACCACGAGGGCTCGCTCGCGCTCTTCGGGCCTTCGGGCGCCGGCAAGTCCACGGCGCTCGCCTGCATCGCAGGGCTCGTGCGTCCTGATCGTGGGCAGATCACCGTGGGCGGCCGCCTGCTCTTCGACAGCGCGCGCGGCGTCGATCGGGGGGCGCATCAGCGCGGCGTCGCGGTGGCCTTCCAGGATCACCGCTTGTTTCCGCACCTGCCGGTTCGCGACAACCTTACCTTCGCGCCCGACGGGGACGACGGCGAACGGTTGGAAGTCGTTTGCGGCGCGCTGGGGCTGGGCCCGCTCATGAACAGGCGGCCGGGGGATCTGTCGGGCGGCGAGTGCTCCCGAGTTTCGCTCGGCCGGGCGCTGGTGTCGCCGGCGCCGCTGCTTCTTCTCGACGAGCCGATGGCCGGGCTCGACGCGGCGCTGCGGACCCGCGCCATCGGCCTCCTGCAACTGGCGATGGGCCGCTGGGAAAAGACGATCCTGTACGTGTCGCACTCGCCGGCGGAAGTCGCGGCCCTCACCGATCACGTGATCGCGATGGACCAGGGGCGCGTGGTGGCGGAGGGGCCGCCGATGAACGTGCTCACGTCGGGGGCGGTCCTGGCGCTCTGGCGGGACGAGGGGTTCGAGAACAGCTTCACCGGCAGGGTCGAGGCCGAAGGGATCCGGGCGGGCCGTGAGATCTGGCGGACCGGACGGCAGGATCTCGCCGCCGGCGCCACCATCGTGGTCACGCTTCGCGCATCGGACGTCATCCTGGCGCGCAACCGGCCGGAGACGCTGTCGGCGCGCAACGTCTTTCCGGCGCGCGTGGCCGGTGTCACGGGCTCGTCCGGCGTCGCGCTGGTGCACCTCGATATCGGCGGCGTTCCGCTCGTCGTCGAGGTGACAGCCGCCGCCGCGAGCGAACTCGCCATTGCCGCGGGCGCCGAACTATGGGCCATCGTGAAGGCCACGAGCCTGCGCATCGGCGCCTGACAGTTCAACGAGGAACAAGCATGCGAACCATCCGAACGGGGTTGATCATCGCCGTCGCCGCAATTCTCGGCGCGCTTTCTCCCGTGAGTGCTCGCGCGGCCGACGAGCTGACCATCGCGGCCGCGTCGAGCCTGCAGGACGCCCTCGATCCGATCCTTCATGCCTTCGAGCAAGCCCACGGCGCGAAGGCCAGGGTGACCTATGCGGGTTCCGGCCAGCTCATGGCGCAGATTGAGGGGGGTGCGCCGATCGACCTCTTCCTGACGGCGCGCGTGGAGATGTTCGACGAGCCTGCCTGGAAAAGCGCTTCACCGGGGTTCGGCGCTTCGCGACGAACAGCCTCGTGCTGATCGTGCCGGCTTCCTCCGACGCGCGGCCGG
>JAUYMQ010000631.1 GCA_030698575.1 Deltaproteobacteria bacterium | reverse complement strand
ATGGCGGGGTGCCGCCCGGGATACATGCCGGTGCTGCTCGCCATCGCCGAAGCGGTGGCCGATCCGCGCTTCGGACTGGAGCACGCCGGCAGCACGGTCGGCTTCACGCCGCTCATCATCCTGAATGGTCCGATCATCAGGGAGCTCGCCTTTCATTCCGGGCAGGGTGTGCTGCGCCCGCAGGCGCAAGCGAACATCACCGTCAGCCGTTTCCTGCGGCTGCTCATGGTGAACGTTGCCGGATACCGGCTGGGGGAAACCGACATGGCGACGTTCGGCCGCAACTACTATCCGGTCATTGCCGAATCGGAAGAAGAAAGCCCGTGGCCGCCGCTGAGCGTGGACCGGGGATTTGCGCGCGGCGCCAACGTCGTCACGGTCCAGTCGGCTGACACCGTCAGCCACAGCTTTCTGACCGAAGGCCCGGCGGAAAGCCATCTGCGCGTCATTGCCCGGGAAGTGGCGCGCGAGCTGGGCGGGAACCTGCTCGTGGCCATGGAGCACTTCGGCGGGCACGTTTCGCCGGTTCTGGGACTGACCCCGCTGGTGGCCGGCATCCTTGCGCAGGCGGGCTACTCGAAAGACGACGTGAAACGCTGGGTGTACGAGCGCGCGCTCATCCCCGCCAAACAGTTCGATGAACAGCTCGCACGCATCGAGGCCGGCTACGATCTTCACGAAGCGGTCCAGCGCGGCTCGCTGGCGAAACGCTTCGCCTTGAGCGACGATCCGGAGCGGCTCGTTCCCGTGCTGCGCAAGCCCGAAGAGCTTCAGATCGTGGTGTGCGGTGCGGCGACCCGCAACCGCAGCTTCATCGCGGGCCAGCTCGGTCACCAAGGCGGGGACGTTTCCCGGGAAATCCGGCTGCCGGATGATTGGAACCAACGATTGGAAAGGGCCAAGTCATGAAGATGTCCATGTTCGCCGCGGCAGCGCTGTTTGCCCTCGCTCCGTTTCATGCGCCCGCGCAGTACCCGACCAAGCCCATCAAGCTGTTGAACGGATTTCCACCCGGCGGACCCACGGAAATCGTCAGCCGGGTGAAGTCTGTTGCCCTCAAGGGATCTCGGCCAGATAGCGCGGGTCGGCGAGAGCGACAACGTACAGCAGCCTCACCGCGAACTATAAGGACTTCCCCGGCACGGCAAGGGCGTTTCAGAGAAAGGAAGGTCGGACTGCGTCACTATAACCGGCCTGTTTGTGAGCAATGGTTGCTCTGGCCCTGATGAAAGCCGCACGCCCGGACCTCGATCGTTAGTCGGCATCGATAGCCGCCTTTTTGGTGTTCAGGTTCTCCGGGCGCCGGTCTGACCGTCATCTCGTCAAACGATTGCCGTCTCGTGTGGAAGCTGAATCTGATCTCCTTTGGTTGCAGACCCTCCTGCCCGGAATGGGTGGAGAGCTACGCTGCGAGAGTTTTCCACGGTGGCGCGCGCGCGGCCCCAACCAGCACGCAAGCGTGCGCCGCGGTGGGAAACTCGGTTTCCGTGCCTCATGTCGAAGCATGCTCCAGAGCGTTCAAGCCCGTGCGCAGCGTCTGATCTTTCGCGAGCAGCGCCCAGGCGATGCGCGCATTCTTGGCGGCGATCGCGACCAGCGCCCGGTAGTAGCCGCGGCGTTGCTCGATACCGAGCGACCAGCGCGAGACCCGATCGGCGTGTGCGGGAGCGCTCTGCAGCACTGAGCGTGCCCCCTGCACAAGGAGCGAGCGCAGGTAGGCGTCGCCTTGCTTGCTGATGTGCCCGAGGCGAGGCTTGCCGCCGGTGGAGTACTGCCGGGGCACGAGCCCGATCCAGGCGGCGAACTGCCTGCCGTTGTGGAACTCGCGGGCGTTTCCGACGGTGGCCACGATGGCGAGCGCCGTGATCGGCCCGATGCCGCGGATCTTCATCAGGCGCTGGGCGGGCTCGCAGGCTCGCGCCTGGGCCTCGATCTCCCGATCGTAGGCGTCGATGCGGGCATCCAGGGTACTCAGGTGCTCGAGCAGGTCCTCGATCGCCCGGCGGGCCAGCACAGGTAGGCTCTCGGCCGCCGCGCGCGCCTGGCGGCGCACCGTCGGGGCACGCAGGGCCAGCACGACCCCGAACTCCGAGAGCAGGCCGCGGATGCGGTTGATCGTCGCGGTGCGCTCCCAGATGAATCCGCTGCGCACCCGGTGCAGCGCGAGCAGCGCCTGCTGCTCCAGGGACTTCACAGGCACGAAGCGCATGTTCGGGCGCGTGACCGCCTCGCAGATCGCCTCCGCGTCGTTGCCGTCGTTCTTGCCGCTCTTGCGGTAGGGCAGGACGAACTTGGGGGCCATCAGCTTTACCGTGTGCCCGTGGGGCTCGAAGGTTCGCGCCCATTCGTGTGCTCCCGAGCATGCTTCCATGCCGATCACGCAGGGCGGCAGGCTCGCCACCAGTTCGACGAGCTGATCCCGGCGCACCGTCTTGCGCAGCACCACACGGCCTGTCTCGTCCACGCCATGCAGAGAAAACACCCGCTTTGCCAGATCGATCCCGACCGTTGTAATCTGTCCCATGACTTCCCCTCTCTCTGTTGAGTTGGAAATAACGCACTTCCACTCTGGCACAACCGATGCCGACCGAGAAGCAGGGGAAGTCCCTTTCATTCGTTAGCGAACCGATGTTCTATTGACGCCAAGCCGTAAGAACCGGCGGGTGCCGACATTCGCGGCGTAGTCGGATTGCACTGCAATCCGACTACGCGCCCAGCAGGGTGTCGATCTGCTTCATCTCTTCGGCCGTCAGGCGCCAGCCGCTCGAGCGCACGTTCATCTCCACCTGCTCGGGTTTAATCGCGCCGCAGATCACGCTCGAGATGACCGGCTGGCTCGCCTGCCAGCCGATCGCCAGCTCGAGGATCGAGCGGTCGCGCTCGCGCGCGAACGCTTCCAGCTTGGCAAGGCGCGCAACATTCCTGTCGTTCAGCAGCCCGTCGTAGAAGCGGTTCGGCGTGGAAAGGCGCGTGCCCGGCGGGGGCGGCTCGCCCGGGCG
>JAUYMQ010000630.1 GCA_030698575.1 Deltaproteobacteria bacterium | reverse complement strand
CGCCCGGGCGTTCGTCGAGGCGAACGCCGCGGTTTTCGGCCTTACGCCATCGCTTGCGTCGCTCGAGACCGCGGCCGTCCGTCAAAGCCCAGCGGGCCATCACGTCCGCTTCGCCCAGCAGTACGAAGGCCTTCCCGTCTTCAACGGGGGCCTGGAAGTGAGCCTCGATCACGACAACCGCGTGGTTCTCGTGCAGGACGATTGCGCGCCGGTCGAGGGGTTTTCAACGAGCCCCCGCCTTACGGCCGCGGCCGCGGCGCGCGTCGCGGAGCGCCATTTCGCGAAGACCTACCGCTTCCGGAAAAACACGCGGGACGCCTTCCTGTCGAAGCCGGCCGGCGTCGTCCGGCTGCTCGAGGAGCCCGAACCGTCGCTGGGAGTTTATCCCACCGCGAAAGGACCGCGCCTGGCCTACCGCCTGACCCTCGTCGTGGACGATCCGCCCGCGGCGCAGGACTATCTCATCGACGCGCGAAACGGCAAGGTCCTCCGGCATCAAAGCCTCGAGCAGACGGCCTTTGCGCCGTCGCCGCAGGAAGCCTTCGGACGGGCCGAGGCGGTTGCGGCGGGATCGGGCGACGTCTTCGACCCCAATCCCGTCAACACGCTGAACGACGGAACACTCGAGGACAACGCCGACGCCGACTACCCGGCGCTGGCCGGCGCCTACCTCGACCGGCCGCTGCCCGAGATTACGCGATTTCTGGGGATCTACTTCCTGGTCGGGCCCTACGCCCGCGTGACCGACATCATCGAGGCGCCCCGGAACTACATCTTCCTGCTCGGCTACATGCCCTCGAGCTCGCCCGATTTCGACTTCCGGCGAAACGACATGCGCTTCGAGCACGTCGTGTGCTACCACCACATCGACGCCAACCAGCGCTACATCCAGTCGCTCGGCTTCACCGACGTGAACAACCGGAGCATGATGATCGACCCACACGGCCTCCGGGGAGCGGACAACGCGCACTATCTCGGCTTTCCCATCGGGGCGGGGTACATCGCGCTCGGCGACGGTGGCGTGGATGACGGCGAGGACGCCGACGTGATCATTCACGAGTACGGGCACGCCATCCAGGACAACCAGTCCACCGGCAAGTATCTCAGCCTGACCATCGAGACGGGCGCGCAAGGAGAGGGGTTTGCCGACTACTGGGCGGCCAGCAGCACCCATGCGACGAGCCTCGCCAACGGTTTCGATCCGGCGTGCGTGGGCGAGTGGGATTCAACTTCATACAGAAACGAGAATCCGCCCTGCCTCCGGCGAGTGGACGGCACGAAGCACTATCCCGAGGATCTCGAGGGGCAGGTTCACGCAGATGGCGAGATCTGGTCATCCGCGCTCTGGGATCTCTTCAACACGCTGGGGAAAGGCACGGCGGACACCCTCGTCCTGCAGAGCCACTTCCTGGTCCCCTTCAATCCCGACTTCAGCGAAGGGGCGGCGGCGATCCTCGACGCCGACGCGCTGCTCTTTTCGGGGGCGAACGCGGGCGCGATCTGCCAGGCGTTCACCGATCGGGGAATCGCGGTGACGGGCTGCTGAGGCACGGGACGACCGGTCGCATGGGGCGATGCTGATGCGCGGAGAGGGACGGCGGGCGGGCTGGCTCTGCGTGGCGCTCTTGATCCTTTTCGCGGCCGTCGCCTGGCTTGCCGTCTCCGGCAAGAGCGCCGTTTACGACGAGACTCTCCATACGGCCTCCGCCTGGGCCGGCCGTTACCTCCACGACTACCGGATCGACGCCGAGAACCCGCCCCTCTGGAAGTACTGGGTATCGCTCCTCCACCGTCCCGGCGACTTGCGCCCTGACGGGGCGGCCCCCGAGTGGAACAAGGTTCCCGAAGCCGTCAAGTACGAGTGGTCCTGGACAAAGAAAGTTCTCTTCAACACGCCGGGCGTCGACGGGCACGGGCTCATCGCCAGATCACGGGTGATGATGCTCGGCTTCGCCCTCCTGCTCGGCGCCCTGATTGCCATCTGGTCCTGGCGGCTGGGCGGAGCCGTTGCGGCCGTCGCGGCCACGACGCTTTACTCCCTCGATCCGAACTTCATCGGGCACGGCCCGCTGGTCAAGAACGACGTGGCGGCGACGCTCGTCACGCTGGCGGGGGCTTATACGGCGTGGCAGGCGGGGCGGCGCCTCACCTGGGCGCGCATGGGCGCCCTGGCGCTCGTCTGCGGTATCGCGGTGAACGTGAAGTTCTCCGCCCTCCTGCTCGGGCCGGTGGTGGTGCTGCTCCTGCTCCTCCGCGCGCTCCTTCCTGAAGCGTGGGAGGCGTTCGGGCGCGCGCGTCACGGCGTGCCCGCGAAGCTTCTGCTGGCGGCGACCGCGTGCGTGCTGTGCGCCCTGGTAAGCTACGCCACTATCTGGGCGGCCTACGGCTTTCGCTTCGGGGTCGCGCCGGATCCGGCGGTTCGGATGGAAACCGAGCGATACGTCGCGCGCGGCCGGTACTTCGACATCTATGCCCGCCATCCCGACCGCAAGCCCTCGCGCGCGGAGGCCGAGGCCTGGCGGCCGGGCGCGCTCGTTCGCGGGCTGCGGCTGGTGGAGGAGCACAGGCTTCTCCCGCAGCCTTACGTGGCGGGGCTCCTCTACACCTGGTCGGCCACGCGCATGGGCGCATCGTTCCTCCAGGGGCGCTACAGCATGAACGGCTGGGTGTCCTACTACCCGCGCGCGATGCTCTTCAAGACACCGGTCGCGACCCTGCTGGCGATGCTGTGCGCGCTCGCGGTTCTTGCCGGGCCAGGACGCCGCGTCCTGCGGGACATGCCGCCGGGCGCCCGATGGGCCGCGGCCTGCCTCGCGCTTCCCGTGCTTCTCTATGGCGCAACCGCCGCCGGCATGCGCGTGAACTACGGCGTCCGCCACATCTTCCCCATTTATCCGTTCCTCTTCATCGCGACCGGCCTGGCGGTGAAAGCGCTGTGGGCGGACCGGCGCGCGCGAATTGGCGCCGGCCTTCTGGCCGGATTGCTCGCCCTCGAAACCTTCGCCGCCTTTCCGGACTACATCGCGTTCTTCAACGCGCCCTCGGGGGGCGCGCGCGGGGGGCTT
>JAUYMQ010000629.1 GCA_030698575.1 Deltaproteobacteria bacterium | reverse complement strand
GTCGCCACAACGACTCGGCGGGAAGCGGAAGCGGAAACGTTTCAGCCGCTATGCCGTCGAAGCCGAGATCGTCGCGCGGTTCCCGGGCGAGATTCTCTCCCCGGACCACGCGTGCGGCCGCGGTCTCGACCAGGCCGACCCGCGTCGCGCCCCCATCTGTCAGAATGAACACCGCCTGGCCGGCCGCACTGCCCCAGGGAACGCGCAGGGCCCTGCAGGTGAGCCGGCTACCGGCCATCGCATTCGCCGGGAGAGGATCCGGAAGGATCGTCAGCGGCCCGGAGGGCGCTTCCCGTCCGGCCTGTGCGAGAAGCCACGCAGCCAGCATGGTCTCGCCGAGCGGAAGCGGGACCGCATGTCGCCCCGCAGCCGACAGAACGACGAACGCCTCGCGCCAACCGCATCCCGCGCCGCCGAGCGCCTCAGGAACGTGCGTGCGCGTCAATCCGCCATCCTCGACGGCGCGCCAGAGCTTGCCGGGCCACGCGCCGGCCTCCGCCTGCTCGCGCAGTTCCCGGGTCAGCATCTCGCTGAAGATTCGCTCGACGGAATTCTCCAGAATCGGCCGCATCTCGTTCATCGGAGCCCCAGCCCGCGCGCGATGATGCCGCGGAGTATCTCCCGCGTTCCGCCGCGGAGTGAGAACGAGGGCGCGATCTGCGTGAGCAGTGCCAGCGCCTGCTGATACTCGCTGCCGCCCTCATCGGCCCGTGGCTCGACATCGAGGAGCGACCGCGCGAATCCCGGCAGGGCCTGCTCGAACACTCCTCCCAGATCCTTCACAACGCACGCCTCGAGCGCCGGGCTCTCACCCGCCTCGATAAGACCGGCCACGCTGATGGACATGTTTCTGAGCGTGGCGAGATGCGCCAGCTGCCGCCCCACGCCAATGAGCGAGCGCTCGCCCGGCTTGTCTCCAAGCTCTCCCAAAAGCGCCGACAGCAGCGGGTAGCAGGAGAGATAACGCTCGGGGCCACTTCGCTCGAAGGCAAGCTCTGTGATTACCTGCATCCATCCGTCGCCCTCGTTGCCCACGATCGCATCCTCAGGCACGGGCGCGTCCTCGAAAACAACTTCGCAGAAGTGATCGTTCCCCGAGAGATCCCGGATGGGACGGATGGTGATGCCGGGGCCGTCCAGCGGGACGATGAACTGCGACAGGCCCGCATGCCGGTCTTCGGGATCCGTGCCCGTCCGGAAGAGTGCGATCATGAAGCCGCAACGCTGCGCGCCGCTGGTCCACAGCTTTGTGCCGTTGATCCGCCACCCCCCGTCGGCTCGCTCCGCGCGGGCCCGGATCGACGCGAGATCGGAGCCCGAGTCCGGCTCGCTCATGCCGATGCAGAAGAAGATCTCCCCCCGGCAGATCGCGGGTAGCAGCCGGCGGCGCTGCTCCTCGGTGCCATAACGAAGGAGAAGCGGCCCGCTCTGCCGGTCGCCAACCCAGTGGGCCCCCACCGGCGCGCCAGCGGCAAGCATTTCCTCCAGAACGACGTACCGCTCGAGAGCGGACCGTTCCGAGCCGCCGTAGGTCTTCGGCCAGGTCATTCCGATCCAGCCACGTTCTCCCACCTTCCGGCTGAATTCCGGATCATACCCCGTCCAGGTGTAGGCCCGAAGCTGGAGCGGATAGTCGCGCAGATGCTCATCGAGAAACTGCCGCACCTCCTCGCGAAGCGGGCGCGTTTCCTCCGGCAGCCGGCAGGGCTCGAAGTGGAATGCCTTCATGTCATCACGTCACCTTCTCCAGGGCGCGGCGTCCCGGCGTCAGCTGAGGCTCTTCAGGAAATCGAGGAGAACATCGTTGAATGCTTCCGGCCGCTCGACGTTCGGGGCGTGCCCCGCCTTGGCGATCACACGCTTGATCGCGCCGGGGATCACCCGCGCCATGTAGTCCGCGGCATCGAGGAAAAGCTTGTCCTCGGCCCCCACGACAATGAGCGTGGGAACTACAATGCGCCTGAGCGACTCGATCACCCGCGCGTCGTGCTGGACCAGCATCCCGCGGGCAGCCAGCTCGAGCCCGCGGGCCGAGCGATGGGAGGCTGAGGCAACTTCGGGGGAGCTCGGAAGGGCGCGCAGGCCGTCCCGCGCGTAGCGCTCCGCCGTCGCGAGGGCGTAGCCGTTCCAGGCGGTTCGCGCATCCGCGTTGCGGAAACCAGGCCCGGTGTCGACGAGGACGAGCGCCCTCACTCGCGCCGGGTGCGCCCTGTGAAAATCCAGCGACATGTAGCCGCCGAGTGACATACCGGCAATCACCGCCTGCGCCTCGCCGCAGGCATCGAGGATCGCCGCCATGTCGGCCACCGTTGCTTCCGCCGAATAGGCCGACACGTCGCCGGGGGCATCGCTCTCGCCGTGCCCCCGCATGTTCCACAGGACGGGGCGATACTCCGCCGACAGCGCGACGCGCTGGGCGTCCCACATCCTTGCCGACGCAGCGTACCCGTGAGTCAGGAGAACGCAGGGCCCTTCCCCGTGCACCTCGTACTGAATCTTGGTGCCGTCCCGTTGCAAAACGCTCACTCGCGCGTCCCCCCAGGGAGCTTCGACATGGCTTTCCGCCCTCTGGCCTCGGCGCCCGCCTTCATCAGGCGGACGATGCGCGGAAAGATCCCGGCTAACCGCAGCTGCGCCCCCTGGAAGGCCGGAATCAGTATCTCGAGCGGGCGCTCGCGGGCGGCGCGGAGGATGGCCTCCGCAACCTCCCCGGGCTGCATGGCGGGGGAGGAAAATGAGAGCGCCGACGCGTCGATGCCGTACTGTTGACGAAGCATCGGCGTGTCGACGACGCCGGGGCAAACCAGCGTGAAGGTCACCCGGCGATCTCGCTGCTCCATGGCGAAACCGTGATGAAAGGCGCGAACCGCGTGCTTCGTCGCCGCGTAGACCGTCTGTCCGGGCAGGGGAACGAAGGAGGCGAGGCTACCCACGTTGATCACGTGCCCGTGGCCCTGATCCTGGAACCGCGGCACCGTCGCCAGCACTCCCCGCATGAGGCCGATCAAGTTGACGTCAATCATGTGCTGCAGCTTGTCAAATGGTTGTTCCCGAACCCACCCCGTGTGAATCACGCCGGCGTTGTTCACCAGCACGTCTATGCCGCCGAACCGCTTCCAGGCTTCGTCCAGCGCGCTCTCCCAGGCGCCTGCTTCGCGCACCTCGATCGCAATCGGATGGGCGTTCTCACCGAGCCGCTTCGCGAGCACGGAAGCCGCTTCGAGATTCAGATCGCAGACCGCCACCCGGTGCCCCTTCGATGCGACGAGTTCCGCCGTGGCGGCCCCGATGCCGCTGGCCGCCCCCGTGATGAAGAAGACCGATCCGGCTTTCAGCATGTGCCCCTCCTTGCGGGCGGTGAAGCGTCCCGCCCGCACCTCGGCCGATTATGGATCATTTGAGCCGTGCCGTTAAGGCGCTTCCCGCCTATCGCCGCGCGCTTGTGTCGGGCCCGCGCATCGAATAGGCTCCCCCCGCGATCGAACCTCTCGGGCATGCTCATCAAGAACGCCATCGTCCTCATCGATGAAATCAACCTGCAGTGGAGCGACGGCGGGGAACTGTCCGCCGCCATTGTGGAAGCGGGCGTCAGCCGGCTCCGTCCCGTCGGCATGGCGGCTTCAACGACCGCGCTCGGCATGATCCCGTTGCTGCTGGACCCCTTCTTCTCCGCCATGGCGGTTACGATCATATTCGGGCTCCTCTTCGCCACCATGCTGACCATGCTGGTCGTCCCCGTTCTGTTCGCGATGCTGCTGCACCGCGATTCTTCCTGATCCCGCTGCCCTGAACCCCCCGGCCGGAACCCTCCGGTTGCAGTCCCTCGCAGTCCCTCAAGGGCGCACCCGGCCTTTCCGATAGGAAATCTGCGGGCGCAGGGGGTAATTGCGATCAGCCCTTTCGGACCG
>JAUYMQ010000625.1 GCA_030698575.1 Deltaproteobacteria bacterium | reverse complement strand
CGGTAGACCAGCTCACCGCCGGAGTGCCCGACGGCGAGCGCGAAGCCGAGCGTGACGACTGACAGCGCCGCCGCGGCCACGCGCCCCAGGTTTCCCGGACGGCCGGGGATCAAGCCGCCCAGGGAGATGGCGGCAAGAGCTGCAGCCAGGACGGTGAAGACCTCGGCGTGCTCCTCGTGTTCCTCGATGTATCGCTCGGCCACGACGTCCTCCACGCGATCCTCCTCGTGCTCGCCCGTCTCAAGGGCCAGCCAGCCGCCCCCCGCCATGAGGGCCGCGAGAATCGGGATGGCGGCCCAGGCGCGGACGGGCAGGCGCCGGGCGTGAATGGCGGCAACCGCCAGCAGCGCGAAAACAGGCAGGAGCGCCGCGAGGGCCAGCGGCAGGTGAACGACCGCCGGATGAAGCGGGTCCGGAAGCATGGTATGTCCTCCATGTTATGGTTGGTATGTTCGGGTTGACTGTCAGGTTACGCAGGGGAATATTCGCGCCCGCCGCGTTTCCTGCCATCCGGCACTTGCCCGATGCCGGATCCCCCCTTCCCTCAGGGTAATCCTCGTGCCGCTTCCGACAAATGACGGAGACCTCCGCTTCCGGATGCTGCTCACAGCGCTACTCGGCGCGACGGCGGCGGCCGGGTTGACGGACATCGTTCTCGACCGCGCATGGTCGCGCGACCCCTTTCACTTCATCTTCGAAACGATATTCGTCCTGGGCTGCCTGGGAACGGTGGCCTACCTGTGGGCGGGGTGGATGCAGACCCGGCGTTCGCTGGCGCGTGTCGAGCAGGCCCTCTCGGAGCAAGGCGCCGACCGCGACGCCTGGCGCCGGAAGTCGGGAAAGCTGCTCCGCGGACTGGGCGAGGAGATCAGCCGCCAGCTCGAGGCGTGGGGCCTGACCCCGGCCGAGCGGGATGTCGCGATGTTCTTGCTGAAGGGCTACGGGCACAAGGAGGTAGCGGCGCTGCTGGGCAGGAGCGAACGAACGGTGCGCCAGCACGCCGTGGCGGTCTATCGAAAGTCGGGGCTTTCCGGAAGGGCTGAGCTGTCGGCGTTCTTTCTGGAGGATCTCCTGCTGCCGCCGGACGATCCCGACGGGCCCGGCGCAGGCTAGCGGGAGAGGAGCGCGCGCAGGCGCGCCGTGACGTTCTCGACGGTGTAGCCGAATTTCTCGAGGTTCACCTGCTCGGGAGCCGACGCGCCGAACCGATCGATGCCGAGGATCGATCCCGCCGAACCCGCCCACCGCTCCCAGCCGAAGGGAGAGGCCGCCTCTACGACGAGGCGGCGCGTGACCGACGCGGGCAGAACGGCCTCGCGGTAGGCCGCGTCCTGCCGTGCAAACCACTCCCAGCACGGGAAGCTCACCACGCGCACGCCGACGCCCTCTCGCGCGACCGCCTCGCGCGCGCCCATGGCCAGCTGCACCTCCGAGCCCGACGCGATCACGATGGCGTCGATGTCGACCGCGTCCGCCAGCACGTAGGCGCCGCGAGCCACACCCTTCTCCGCCAGATCGGCCGTGCCGTCGAGGATGGGCAGTTTCTGGCGCGTCAGGATCAGCGCCGCGGGCGCGTCGCTCCGCTCCATCACCTCGCGCCAGGCCGCCGTCGTTTCGTTCGCGTCGCCCGGCCGGATGACGGCGAGGCCCGGTGTCGCGCGCAGCATCGCCAGGTGCTCGATCGGCTGATGCGTGGGGCCGTCCTCGCCGAGCCCGATGCTGTCGTGCGTGAAGACGTAGATGGTGTGGAGCTTCTGCATGGCGGCCAGGCGAATCGAAGGCCGCATGTAGTCGGCGAAGACGAGGAACGTGCCGCCGTAGGGAACGACACCGCCGTGCGCTGCCATTCCGTTCAGGACGGCGCCCATCGCGTGCTCCCTGACGCCGAAGTGGATGTTCCGCCCACCGGGATTGTCGGCCGAGAGACTTTCCTCGCCGTCGATCAGCGTATTGTTCGATGGCGCAAGGTCGGCCGAGCCGCCCAGAAAGACGGGGACCTTCTTCGCAATGGCGTTCAGCGCCTTGCCTGACGCCGTCCGGGTCGCCATGGCGCCCTGGCTCGCCTCGTAGCGCGGCAGATCCGAAGACCACCCCTTCGGAAGCTCGCCTCGCAGCGCCTGCTCGAAAATCGCGGCCAGGTCGGGATGGGCCTTCCGGTAGGACTCCAGCATTGCCGTCCAGGACTTCCGGGCCACCTCGCCCCGCGGGACCGCCTCGCGAAACCGCTTGAGCGCGTCGTCCGGAACGAGAAAGGCGGGCGACTCAGGCCAGCCGAGCTTCTGCTTCGTGAGGCGCACCTCGTCCTCGCCGAGCGGGGAGCCGTGGGCCGCCGCCGTGTCCTGCTTTCCGGGGCTTCCGTAACCGATGCTCGTCCGAACGATGACGAGCGTCGGGCGCGAATGCTCGTCGCGCGCCGTGGCGATCGCCGCGTCGAGCGCCGCGAGATCGCGGTTGCCGTCCTCGACACGCAGCACCCGCCATCCGTAAGCCTCGAACCGCTTCCCCACGTCTTCCCTGAAGGCCAGATCGGTGCTGCCGTCGATCGTGATGTGGTTGTCATCGTAGTAGACGTTCAGGTTGCCCAGGCGCTGGAAGCCGGCGATCGACGCGGCCTCGGATGCCACCCCTTCCATCAGATCGCCATCGCTTGCGATGACATACACCTGGTGATCGATCACCGGATGGCCGGGCCGGTTGAACCGGGCGGCGAGGAAACGCGCAGCGATGGCCATGCCCACCGCCGAACTGATGCCCTGCCCCAGCGGGCCTGTCGTGATCTCGATGCCCGGCGTGTGATCCCGCTCGGGGTGGCCGGGGGTCAGGCTCTCCCACTGCCGAAAGTTTCGAAGATCTTCCATCGAGACGTCGAAGCCGGTGAGATGCAGCAGGATGTAGTGGAGCGCGCAGGCGTGGCCGGCCGAGAGCACGAAGCGATCTCTCCCGGGCCAGGCCGGGTCACGGGGATCGAAGCGCAGGTGTCGGGTCCAGAGCACGTAGGCAAGCGGCGCCAGCCCCATGGGCGCGCCGGGATGCCCGCTGTTCGCCTTCTGGACCATGTCCATGGCGAGCGTGCGGAGGGTATTGACGCACAGTTCGTCGAGCTGGCTGAAGGCCGGCGACCGGGACGGTTCCGGCGCGGCGGAGCGTCTCGTCATTCTCTGAACCCGCGGCTGGAAGGATGAACGGGAAGGTCCCGCCCGGAAAACAGGGGCGCCGGGCGGTCCGATGGGGGGCATGATAGCGCCTCCCGCATGTCATTGCGAGGAGGGCCACAGGCCCGACGAAGCAATCCCCCGGGAAGCGCCTCAAACAAGGGGATTGCTTCGTCGCTTCGCTCCTCGCAATGACAGGGTTAGTGCCCCGGATGCATCCGGCTCGACAAAAGGGGCTCGATCCCCGATGATGGATATCCCGCGTGCTGATCCTTCCGGAGGAGACCGTTCATGCCCGACATCCACCACCGCGCATGCTCCATGTGCGAGGCGATCTGCGGCCTCGAGGTCGAGACCGAGGGCCAGACCATCAAGGCCATCCGATCGGATCCGCAGAACCCCTTCTCGCGGGGCTACATGTGCGTGAAGGGCGCCGCCATGCGCGACATTCACCACGACCCGGACCGGCTCCGCAAGCCGCTCCGCCGGACCCGGGGCGGCGGCTGGAGCGAGATTTCCTACGAGGAGGCCATCCGCGAGACGGCCGATCGGCTTGGCGCGGTTCGGGAGAAATTCGGGCCCAGCGCCATCGGCGTCTACCTCGGCAATCCAAATGTGCACGCGCTCGGCATGTCGCTCTTCGGTGCGCTGTTCCTGAAGGCGCTCGGCACCCGGTCGATCTACAGCGCCAATTCCCAGGACACGAACGCGCGGCTACTGACCTCCTTCCTGCTCTACGGCGCTTACGGCGCCCTCCCCGTTCCCGACGTCGATCGAACTGACTATTTCCTGATGCTCGGCGCCAACCCGGCTGCATCGAACGGCAGCATCATGACGGCGCCGGATCTGCATCGAAGGCTCCGCGAGGTCAGCGAGCGGGGCGGCAAGGTGGTGGTGATCGACCCTCGCCGCACCGAAACCGCCATGGAGGTCCTGAAGCGGGGCGGCGAGCACCACTTCGTCCGCCCGGGCGGCGACGGCTGGCTTGTGGCCGCCATGTTGCGGACGCTCTGGAAGGACGGCGCCTGGAAGACCGAACTTCTCGACGAGATCACCGACGGCGGCTGGCACGTCATCCCCGAGCTGCTGGAGCCCTTCACGCCCGAGGCCGTCGCGCCGAAGGTCGGCATCGACGCGGACACCATCCGCCGCATCGCGCGCGAATACGCAGCCGCCCCCTCGGCGGTCGCCTACGGACGCGTCGGGATCAGCCTCGTCCCCTTCGCCACGCTGACGCACTGGTTTGTTGAGCTGATGAACATCGTGACGGGGAACTTCGATCGGGAAGGCGGGCTGATGTTCCCGGAGTATCCGATTGATCCCGGCACGCAGCTGGGCGGGCTCAGCTCGCCGAACTACGGGAAGTGGCGGAGCCGCATCAACGGGCTCCCGAAGGTCTCCGGCGAGCTTCCCTGCTCGACGCTCGCCGACGAGATCGAGACGCCGGGCGAAGGGCAGCACCACGCGCTCATCACGATCGCGGGCAATCCGATCCTCTCGGCGCCGAACGGAAAGCGCCTGTCGGAGGCCTTCGAGAAGCTCGATTTCATGGTCTCGATCGACATCTACCGGAACGAGACCACGCGTCACGCCGACATCATCCTGCCGGGTGTGTTCGCCTTCGAGCGCAATCACATGGATATCATCTTCGGGAACCTGAGCGTCCGCAACTACGTCCAGTGGTCGCCCAAGGTCTTCGAGCCGGGCCCGGAGCAGCGCGAGGAATGGGTGATTTTCGACGATCTTTGCCGCGCGATGGGTCTCGAGCTCGTGCCGCACGGCCTCAGGGATCTGATCAACGGCTCTTCCGCCGGGGATGAGCCGATCACGCCGGAGCGGATGGTGGACGTTCTCGTGCGGACGGGAACCTACGGCGAGCAGTTCGGGGCCAACCCGGACGGACTCACCCTGGACAAGATCAAGCAGTCGCCCCACGGCATCGATCTGGGTCCCATGCGCCCCGGGGGCCGGGCGCGGAAGGTGCGGCTCCCCGACAACCGCATCCGGGTGGCGCACGAGGTGCTCGTGGGCGACGTCGCGCGAATGCGCGAGGCGCTGCACGAGTAGGACGACGGCTGGCTTCGCCTCATAGGGCGCCGCGAGATCCGCACGAACAACTCCTGGATGCACAACGCCCCCTCGCTCATGAAGGGGGGGCGCAGCTGCGATCTCTTCGTGCATCCCGGCGATGCCGAGAGCCTCGGCATCGCTGACGGCGCGAACGCCGTCATCTCCAGCCGCGTGGGCTCGCTGCGCACACGCGTGCGCGTGACCGACGCGGTCATGCCCGGCGTGGTGAGCCTTCCCCACGGCTGGGGGCACGACCGGGAGGGGGCGGATCTCAGCGTCGCGTCAGCGAACCCCGGCGTGAACATCAACGATCTCATCGATGAGAAAGTGGCCGAGCCTCTCGCCTCGGCCTCGATCATGAACGGCGTCCCTGTCGAGGTGCGGCCCGCCTGAGGCATCCCGCACCCCTGGGCGCCCCCCTGGCCGCGCCTTCTCCAGCCGGATCTCCAGCCATGCCCAAACGTGAAGACATGGATCGCCACGACCGCCCGAGCTGGCGGGAGATGGACAAGAAGCGGGACAGGAGCGCCCATGGCGCCCGTGAGGGGCCGCGCGAGCCCCGGACGGAGAAGGAGCGGGAGACCTCGAAGGCGGCCAAGGATGCCTATCTCAAGAAGCTCGACCAGAAGCTCTTCGGCGGCTCGAAGAAGAGGTCCGGCGGCGCGGCCGAGAGCGCTGTGCGCGACGCGCGCGGCACCCGGGGCTTCTCGGAGGCTTGCGACGCTTACATCGAGAAAAGCGGTTTCCCCGCCTCGGGTGATCTGCTCCTGCTATTCCTCGACCACGAGAACGCCGAGATCGTTCTTCGCGCGCTCGACGCGCTCGCGCCGATGGCCCGCGCCGGAAGCGTCGACCGCGATGCGCTGGCCAAGGCCCTTCGCCGCGTGAAGAGCATCACGGACGATGCCGACGTCGAATCAGCCGCAGACGAGCTGCTTGAATCCGTTTGAGCACGGGCCTCGATAGGAAGGTCGTGCACGCCCTGAAACGCGAACCCGGGGGGACAGCTCCCCCCGGGCACGTATTTTGAGGCTCTGAAATATTTTTCCGCTTCCGCCGTTACCGCGTCACGAGCACGTCGGTCAGGTGGCTCCCTTCGAGCGAACTTACCCACTCACCCACATTGGTGGTGAAGAGCAGGTAAAGGGCTGCGAGCAGAAGGATGATGAGCGGCACCGAGAGGCGTCTGACGAGAGAGGGTCGTTTCATGGTTCCGATCCGACCGGCGGTGGGACCCTGTCAGTATGGCTGATCCCCGGGCCGCGTCAAGTAGGGGTGTTTTCGGGGTTCCTCGCGGCCGAGCGGGCCGGAAGCTCCCCGATCCTAGTGCGATACGAAGGCCTCGATCAGCGGGCTACTGGCGTTGGAGCGCACCCACTCACCCATGTTGGCGCTGAAGATGATGAACAAGGCTGCGAAGAACAGGATGATGAGGGGCAGTGTGACGCGTCTGACAATGCTTGGTGTACGCATGGCTTCCCTCTCGGGGGGGAAGCTTGGTCGGGCCATCATGCCGCGCCGACGCGCCGAGTCAAGCATTTTTAGACTGTTCCCGCCATGAAGGATCCCGCCTTGAGGCCCTGTGGAAGATGTTGTGCCCTGCCCCCTGGATGCCACGAGGCGTTGTGGCAGGTTGATCCGGGGCGTTCCCGTCATTGACACTCCGGACTCCGCGTGGGAGTCTCGGCGTCCGGCAACTCGAAATACCCCGTAAATAAATCCCCCCCCGACAATCCAGCACTCTGCTCCTCGCTCCGCGCGAGAGAAGACCGATCAGAGATTTCGGAGGTGGAAGGCATGCGGAAGTTTCAGCGAATAACGAAGATCGCCCTGGCGACCCTCGCGGCACTCATACTCACGACCTCGCCCGCGCTCGCCGGCAAGAAAAACGACGGCCCGGTCCAGATCGGGCAGGATCTCCAGAAGAACAAGAAAACCTCGGAGTCCCTCTTCCCGATTGTCATCCTCGAGCCGGGCGCCTACGTGCTCGTCACGAACCTCGACCTCACGATCGATCCCCTGGCGACGGCGGACACCGACGCCATCCAGATCGCCGCCGACAACGTCAGCCTCAACATGAACGGCTTCAGCATCATCGGCCCGGGAAGCTGCACGGGAAGCCCCGTCGACGATTGCGATCCGTCCGGTGAGGTGGAGGGGGGGAGCGGCGTCGACGCCTGCGCCGGCGAGGGGTGCGTGAAGAACACGACCGTGGTGGACGGAACCATCCGGGGCATGCCGGGCCATGGCCTCCGGCTCGGCGATGCAGCGCGCGTGGAGCGGATCAGGGCGGAGGAGAACGGCGAGGGCGGCATCGGGGTGGGCGGGAACAGCGCGGTTACCTATTGCCAGGCCATCCGGAACGA
Source organism: Deltaproteobacteria bacterium (assembly GCA_030698575.1). Lineage (GTDB taxonomy): Bacteria > JAUYMQ01 > JAUYMQ01 > JAUYMQ01 > JAUYMQ01 > JAUYMQ01. Next base: position 7,349 of record JAUYMQ010000625.1, on the reverse strand, counting down.
CGACTTCGGAATCGCCGGCGGGGATTCCAGCCGCCTCACCCACAACACCGCCTCTGGCAACGGCGGCCCGGGAACTTCGGCTGGAGAGCAATGCTTCGTGGCCGGGAATGTGCTCACGGGAAACATCATCGGCCTCTTCATCGCCGACAACTCCGGCTACCTGGAGAACATCGTGACCGACAACAATACCAACGTGAGTTCTCAGGGCGTCGGCGATCCGGATCAGCTCGGCAAGAACCTCTGCGGCAACGACACCGGCTGCCCTTGATTGGGTAGCCGCCGGCCCGCGCCTGCCCGGATCGGGCCGCGAACCGGGCGGCGAACCGCCAGCCCTTAAGGCCCGGGATTCCCTTTCCGGGCCTTCTTGCATCTTCGCTGCACTTCGAACGTCCATACGGGGACGCCCCTTTCGCTCCCGTTGCACCTCCGATGTGCCTCCGTGCACTCCCGGCCCGCGGGGCGGGACCGCGCTCTCCCACCCGCCTCCCGCGCGCCGGCGCTTGAACTCCATCGGGCGGCGCGGTAGCTTCTTGTCTCCCCGGAGGTGAAAACATGTCCCTGACCGATCCCGTCGTACACGACATTGTGCTGGTAGGGGGCGGCGGCGCCGGCATTCGCGCCGCCATCGCCGCGGTCGAGGCCGACCCGAAGCTCACCGTCGCAATGGTTTCGAAGGTCTACCCCATGCGCAGCCACACCGTCTCCGCCGAGGGCGGCGCGGCGGGCGTGGTCAAGACGGAGAACGACAGCTTCGATCTGCACGCCTTCGACACAATCAAGGGAAGCGATTTCATCTCCGACCAGGACGCGGTCGAGGCCTTCGTGAAGGAAGCTCCCCGTGAGCTTCTCCAGCTGGAGCACTGGGGCTGTCCCTGGAGCCGCGATCCCGACGGGCGGGTGGCCACCCGCACGTTCGGAGGGATGAGCACGCCGCGCACGCTCTTCGCCGCCGACAAAACCGGCTTTCACATGCTCCACGCCCTGTTCCAGACCTCCCTCAAGTACGATCGCATCGTGCGCTACGACGAGCAGTTCGTAACTTCGCTGATCGTGCACGACGGAGCCGTCCGGGGCGTCACGGCGATCGATCTGCACAGCGGCAAGCTTCTGCCCATCTACGGCCGCGCGGTCATCATCTGCACGGGGGGCGCAGGCAAGGTGTTCCCCTTCACCACGAACGCCTCCATCAAGACCGGCGACGGAATGGCGATGGCCTACCGCGCCGGTGTGCCGTTGAAGGACATGGAGTTTGTTCAGTATCATCCGACGGGATTGCCGGGCACCGGCATCCTCATCACCGAAGCATCGCGCGCCGAGGGCGGCTACCTCTTCAACAAGGAGGGAGACCGGTTCCTCAGCAACTACGTGCCTACAAAGATGGAGCTGGGGCCGCGCGATCTCCTCTCTCGCGCGATCATCGAGGAAATGGAAGCGGGACGCGCCTTCGAAGGCAAGCACGGCCAGTACGTGCATCTGGACCTCACCCATCTGGGCGAAAAGAAGATCAACGAGCGGCTCCCGTTCGTGCGCGAGCTGGCCACGAAATACGTCGGTATCGATCCTGTGAAGCAGCCGATCCCCATCCGCCCCGTGGTCCACTACTGCATGGGCGGCATCGATACCGACATAAACGGCGCAACGCCCCTGCGGGGGCTCTATGCCGCCGGCGAGGTTGCCTGCGTCTCGATCAACGGCGCCAACCGGCTCGGATCGAACTCCCTCACCGAGTGCCTCGTCTTCGGCGCCTGGGCCGGCAAGCATGCGGCGCAGTACGTGAGGCAGGGAGGCTCGGACAGCAGCCCTGCGCCGGAATCGATTGCTCGCGACGAGTGGGCCCGCATCGAGCGGACCTACCTCCAGGATCACAAGAACGGCGAGCGCATCGCGACCATCCGCCATGAAATGCAGGACGCCATGGAGAAAGGCTGCGGCGTCTACCGGAACGGCGAGACGATCCAGGCCGCGCGCGACAAGCTTCTGACGCTTCGCGAGCGCTATGGCAGGATCAGCATCGACGACCGCAATCGGGTCTTCAACACCGACCTCACGGCGGCTATCGAGCTGGACTTCATGCTCGACATCGCGCTGGCCATGGCCGAGGGTGCGCTCAGGCGAACGGAATCCCGCGGGGCGCACCAGCGCAGGGACCACAAGGGGCGGAACGATCAGCAGTTCCTGACACACACGATCGCCCACCGGACGGAGGACGGGCCGCGCCTCGAATACCGCCCGGCCACGATCACCCGCTGGCAGCCCGAGGAGCGCAAGTACTGATGAGCGATAAGATGAAGAAGCTGACCGTCACGCGTTACAACCCCGAAACCGATTCGGCGCCGCGGACGCAGACCTACGAGGTCCCCTATGACGACGACACCGTCGTTCTCGACGCCCTGAACCACATCAAGGACCAGCAGGACGGAACACTCACCTACCGCTGGTCCTGCCGGATGGGGGTTTGCGGTAGCTGCGGAATGAACGTGAACGGCGTGCCCAAGCTCACCTGCGCCACGTTCCTTCGCGACTTCGAGGGCGACATCACCGTTGAGCCTCTGGCGAACTTCCCCATCATGCGGGATCTCGTCGTCAACATGAGCGACTTCATGGAGAAGCTGAAGCGGGTGAAGCCCTGGCTCATCCCCAAGGAAGAGAAGTCGATCGACGAGGGCGAGTACCTTCAGACGCCGCGCCAGCTCGAGGCCTACCGGCAGTTCTCCATGTGCATCAACTGCATGCTCTGCTATGCCGCCTGCCCGGTTTACGGCAAGCACCAAGACTTCCTCGGCCCGGCGGCTATCGCCCTCGGCCATCGCTACAATGAGGACAGCCGCGACGGCGCGCGGGCCGAGCGCAACAAGATCATCGGCAGCGGCGAGGGCGTGTGGGAATGCACCTTCGTTGGCGAGTGCAGCGAGGTCTGCCCGAAGCACGTGGATCCCGCGGCGGCCATTCAGCGCGAGAAGCTCGCGAACGTCCTCGACAAGATCAAGTCTTTCATTCTTCCGCGAGGGTCGTCCCGATGAGAGGGGAGAAGCAATGAGCGCAAAGGACTACCGCGTTCCCGAGCCCGGTTACAAGGACTACATCAAGCCCTACCCCGAGCTCTGGTGGACCAAGAAGCGCCCCTACCTGCTCTTCATGGTGCGCGAATTCACGGCCCTCTTCGTCCTGCTGTTCGCCATGAGGCTACTGCAGGGGCTCATCGCGATTTCGAAGGGCGAGGCGGCCTGGAACGCCTGGCTGGCGGGCGCCACGAATTCGGTCGCGCTTGCCATCGGCTCGCTCTTCGCCCTCTTCTTCGTGCTTTTTCACTCGATTACATGGTTCCAGGCCGGCGCCGTCGTGTCGCCCATGCGCATTGGAAAATTCGAGGTCCCGCCGTCCATGTTCGTGCTGGGCAACATGGGACTTGTCGTCGCCGTGGCGGCGGTGATCGGCTACTTCTCGCTCGGAGGGTGAACGAAAATGGCTGCACAGAAGACTGAATCTTTCTGGTGGCTTCTGTTCTCGGCAGGCGGGATGATGTCCGCGATCTTCCTGCCGGGGCACGTGTTCTTCCAGGGGCTGGCCATGCAGCTGGGCTGGCTGCCGGAAAGCGCCACGAGCTACGGGCGCATGGTCGAGCTGCTCTCTCACCCGATCGCGAAGCTCTACCTCCTGGCGCTCATTTCGCTCTCGCTATTCCACGCGGGGCACCGGCTCAAGCACGTCGTTTCCGATCTGGGGCTCGAGGCCCCGGGCCTGGTGGCCTTCATCTTCTACGGCGTCGCGTTCCTCGGAACGGGCCTTACCGTTTTCGCTCTCGCGAACATCGGCTGATCACACCCCTCAGGATTCCCGGGGGCCCGCTATCCGGCGGGCCCTTCGCGTTGGCGGACGCCTTCCCAGCCTAGTAAGCGTATTACTATTAACGCGGCGTCTCTGAGCGTCACGTCGTTTCCGAGAGGTCCGTCTATACACGTAAACACATGTAATTACATGGCTTATTCGGCCGATTAAAGGCCCAAAGCTTGCCCCTTGCCAAATAAGGAATGCCTTACTAAGCTAATCCTCCAGGAGGGCACCATGGCCCGAGCGAACAACCGGCGCGGCGGCACCCTGCGCCGCCGGGCCGCGCGCCTGGAACCGGACAAGCGCCGCGCGCAGCTTCTCGACTGCGCCTTCCACGTGATCGCCAAAGCGGGCGCGCAGGCCGCCTCGGCGGCTACGGTGGCCGAAGAGGCCGGCGTTTCCGAAGCCACCGTCTTCAAGTACTTCCCCGACAAGCGCGCGCTCAATCTTGCGGTCATCGAGCGGCTCGGGGCGCACTTCCGCTCCATTTTCGATCGCATCGAAAAGGCCCGGAAGGAAGCGCTCGATGTTCTCGTCGACTACGCCGTCGCCTTCGCCGCCGAGCTCGAGCGACACCCCGAGTATGCGCGGCTCCTCCTCGATCAGGGCGCGGCGCTGCTCGATCCGTCCCTCCGGCAAGTCATCGAATCGAATGTCACCGAGATGGCCCAGCGCGTCGAGAAGACGATCCGCCGGGGCATCACCGAGGGTTCAATCCGGGCCGAGGTCGATGCCGAGATCGCGGCCTGGATCTACGTGGGAAACTACAGTTCCCTCGCGCAAGCGAAGGTCTTCGGCCGGCCGGCCGAATGGATCTACCGCGTTCAGCTCACGTCACTCCAGGGACTCATCCGTCGCCCCATCAACATGGCGCGCGGCGGAAAGCGTGTTCCCCCATCCGCAGAAGGAGCGGTCAGATGATTTCTTTTGAGCCAAGCGACGAGCAAAAGGCCATCGTCGAGGCGGTAAGCCGCCTGGTCGAAAAGGAAGTGCGCCCCCAGGCGCGCCCTTGCGATCAAGCGGGCGCCATACCCCAGGCGATCCTCGATTCCGCCAACTCACTGGGGCTCGTCATGACCAATATCCCCGAGCAGTACGGGGGCGGCGGCGAGAACGCTTCGGCCGTCACGGGTGCGCTGGTCGCCGAGGAACTCGCCTACGGCGATCTGGCGCTGGCAATAGCCATCCTCTCCCCCGGCCTGCACGCGACGCCGCTCGTTCTGGCGGGAACCGACGCGCAGAAGACGAAGCACCTCGCCCCCTTCGTGGAGGAGCGCTTCGCGCCGGGGTCGGCAGCTTTCGTCGAGCCGAGCTTCCGGTTCGATCCGCGCCGTCCCGCCACGACCGCCAAGCGTGAAGGTGACGGGTACGTTCTCGAAGGGCGCAAGTGCTTCGTGCCGGTGCTCGCGGGCGAGACCCCGATCCTCGTCTTCGCAAGCGAGGGTGATGGCGTGCAGGGATTCTTCGTTCCCCGCGACGCCGCGGGACTGACGATCGAAGCGGGTGAACGAAATATGGGCTTGCTCGCGCTTCCGACCGCCGAGATCGCGCTCGCCGGCGTCCGGGTGAGCGCCGCCGACCGCCTGGGGGGCGAGAAGGGGTGCGACTTCCGGCTCCTGCTCGACCGCTCGCGCGTGGGGCTGGCGGCCATGGGTGTCGGCGTGGCCCGCGCGGCGCTGGACTACTCGAAGGAGTACGCGAAGGAGCGCACCGCCTTCGGGGTTCCCATCGCGACCAAGCAGGCCATTGCCTTCATGCTCGCCGAGATGGCGATCGACGTCGATGCCGCGCGCCTGCTCGTCTGGGAAGCCGCCTGGCGGATTGACGAGGGACTGGACGCCTCGCGTGAGGTGACGCTGGCGCGCCGCACCGTGGCCGACACGGCGCTCCGGGTGACCGACTGCGCCGTTCAGGTCCTCGGCGGCCACGGCTACATCCGCGAGCACCTGGTCGAGCAGCACCTTCGCAACGCGCGGGGGTTGTCGACGCTCGATCTCATGACTTTCGTCTGACATGGCCGGCGCGGCGGCCGGGTCCGGAACCCGGCGCCAGTCGCAACTTCAAAAAGCAGGAGACTGACATGATCAGCTTCAAGCCGAGCGCTGCCCTCGAGAATATGCGCAACCTGCTGCACATGGTTGCCGAGAACCAGATCCGCCCCGTTGCCCGGCAGTGCGATCACCACGATGCCGAGAAGCCGTGGGACCACATCAACTTCATGTGGGAATCGGTGAAGGCCCGGGGCACGGAGTCCGCCGCCGCGGCCAAGAAGGAAAAGAAAGAAAAGAAGGCCGACGGGCCCCGCGAAGGCAACATGCAGATGGTGACCATCATCGAGGAGCTGGCCTGGGGCGACGCGGGCATCTACCTCTGCACGCCGAACGCGGGGCTGGCGGGCTTCGCCATCGAGGCCGTGGGCACCCCGGAGCAGAAGGAGCGTTTTCTGAAGCGCTTCACCGAGGGAGAGCCCAAGTGGGGCGCGATGGCGATCACCGAGCCGCACTTCGGATCCGATACCTCACAGGTGGCCACCACGGCAGTGCGCGACGGCGACGAATGGGTGCTGAACGGCACGAAGATTTTCGTCACGAGCGGGCTCATGGCGGCGCAGGAGTCGCCGGGCATCCTCGTCGTCTGGGCCACGCTGGACAAGAACGCCGGCCGCGCGGGGATCAAGAGCTTCGTGGTCGAGGCGGGCACGCCCGGCATGAAGGTCCTCGGGGTCGAGGACAAGCTCGGCATCCGGGCCAACGACACGGCCCCGATCGTTTTCGACAACTGCCGCATTCCCATCGAGAACATCCTGGGCTCGGCGGAGGTCGTGCAGAGCAGCGGGACGGCGGGCTTCAAGGGCGCCATGGCGACCTTCGACGCATCGCGTCCGGCTGTTGCCGCGAGCGGCGTGGGCGTGGCGCAGGCGGCCCTCGACGGCCTGAAGGAGATCCTGGAGAAAGAGGGGATCGAGATCCGATACGACGCCCCGGATCACGAGCTGACCGCCATCGAGCGGGACGTGATCGACATGGAGGCCCAGGTCCAGGCGGCCCGCTTGCTAACTTACCGCTCGGCGTGGATGATGGACGAGCGGCGTCATAACGCCCTCGAGGCCTCGATGGCCAAGGCCAAGGCCGGCTCGGTCACCACGAAGGTGACCCAGAAGGCGGTCGAGATTCTCGGCCCGCTCGGCTACTCGCAGAAGCACCTCTTCGAGAAATGGATGCGGGACGCGAAGATCACCGATCTCTACGAGGGAACGCAGCAGATCAACCTGCTCATCGTTGCACGCCGCCTGCTCGACTACTCCTCTAAAGCTCTTTCCTGACGGCGGCGCCCGTTACAGGTGGAGATCGACATGGCACCGAACTATCCCAAGGTCTGCGTGATAGGGGCGGGCTCGTCCGGAATCACGATCATCAAGGCGCTCAAGGATCGGGGCATCCCCTTCGACTGCTTCGAGAAGAGCGACGAGGTGGGCGGAAACTGGCTCTACAAGAACAAGAACGGCATGTCGTCAGCCTACG